>JAODMX010000228.1 GCA_025464735.1 Frondihabitans sp.
GGAATGTACGGAGTCGACGAGTTCTCGGCGATTTTGAACCCGCCACAGTCCGGCATTCTCGCGATAGGCGCCGCGAAGGCGCGCCCGGTTGTCAGCGACACAGGCGACCTCGCGGTCGCAACGGTCATGACCGTAACCCTCTCCGCCGACCACCGCGTGATCGATGGCGCCGTGGCCGCTGAATGGATGGCCGCGTTCGTTCGTCGGATCGAGAATCCCGTCACGATCCTCATCTAGCGCATCGGCGCGGCGTCGCCAGTCATCGTGGTTCCTTTCGACCAACACCGCTAACGTCAGGGGATGAGCAGGCGCACTACTATCGGCGACGTCGCCGACCTGGCCAATGTGCACAAGGGGACGGTATCGCGCGCCCTGAACGCCCAGACCGAACACCAAGTCAGCGTCGAGACGGTCAAACGCATAAAGCGCGCAGCCGCCGAGTTGGGCTATGTTCCCAACGTCGTTGCCCGTGGGCTTCGAACAAGCCTGTCCATGACCATCGGCGTCATCATCCCTGACCTCACGAACCCGTTTTTTCCCCCGGTTATACGCGGCATCGAAAATTTTCTTCAACCGCGTGGTTACACAGCGCTGCTCGCCAACACCGATGGCCATGATGCGATTGAAATCGCCGCGTTCGAATCTCTCCTCGAGCGGCGGGTGGACGGCTTCATTCTCGCCACAGCGCGGCACGGGGATCAGCCGATCATCACCCGCGCGTACGAGGCGAACGTGTTCGCCGTCATGCTCAATCGCGAGACAGGCACGATTCCCTATCCGCTCGTGACAGGAAACGACGCGAGCGGCATAGCAGCGGCCGTGAATCACCTTGCCGAGTTGGGACATCGTGACATATTGCACATTTCCGGCCCTCTCAATCTCTCGACCAGCGTCGTCCGTTCGGATGCATTCACCACCGCGTGCAATGCGCTGCCCGGTGTCCGAGGCCGCGTCGTCGAAACCGGCAGCCTCAGCGTTGACTCCGGTCAGAGGTCTATGGACGAGGTGCTCTCGGTGACGTCCGCTCGCCCGACAGCCATCGTCGGCGGCAACGACCTCCTCGCCCTCGGTGCTTTGCGCTCACTACGGTCACACGGTCTGCGCTGCCCAGAGGATGTCTCGGTCATCGGCTTCAACGACATGATGTTCGCCGAGGATTTCGCTCCGCCCCTCACGACCGTTCGGGTGCCCACGTTCGACATGGGGACGGAGTCCGCGCGACTCCTCCTTCACAATATCGATGCCGGCGTCCAGGATCCGATCCGGGTGACTCTCCCTGTCTCACTCATCGTGCGATCGTCGACCGGCCCGGTCGGCGGGTAGCCACGCTCGCAGCAGGAAGGCTGTTGCCCGCATCTCCTGATCAGATCTTGTCCAGCGCTGGTCCCTTCGCACTCGCACCGAGGTAGAGCCGGGCCACCTCGGGATCGTTCAGGAGTTCCTGACCACTGCCCGTCAGAGCGACAACGCCGGTCTCTAAGACCGCGGCCCTGTCGGCCACTGCGAGACCGGAACGTGCGTTCTGCTCGACGAGAAGGACGGACCGGCCGTCGCGTGCCAGCGAGGCGATGCTGTCGAACACCAAGGTTCTCGATTTCGGGTCGAGTCCGATCGAAGGCTCATCGAGAAGGATGAGCGCCGGATCGAGCATCAGGGATCGCGCGAGTTCGACCTGTTTCTGTTCACCACCCGACAGAGCGCCCGCGGCCGAGGTGCGACGGCGGCCCACGATCGGAAACATTTCCGCGACCTGCTCGAGACGTGAGCGGATCAGCGCTTGGTCGGTGAGGATGAATGCTCCCATCACGACGTTTTCCCAGACAGTCATTGCCGGAAACAGGCTGCGCTCCTGAGGTACGTGCACGATCCCACGTCGGAGTCGTTCCTTCGACGTCAGGTTGGCGATGCCCTCACCGGCGAAGACCACTTGTCCTGACTTCGGGCGTAGCAGGCCGCTGACCGTTTTCAACACGGTCGACTTGCCGGCCCCGTTCGGGCCGATCAGGCAGACAATTTCGCCGCGCATCACGGTGAGGTGGACGCCCTTCAGGATGAGGCCTGCCCCGTAACCCGCGGTGACGGAATTGAGCGAGAGCAGAGGATCCGTCCGTATCGTCGTTGTCGGTAGGGACGACGACTCCAGGTCAACTACCAAGGTAGGCCTCCAAGACTCGAGGGTCGGATTGGATCATTTCGGGGCGACCGAAGGCGATGGGGGCACCCTGGTCAAGAACAATGACCGGGTCGCAGAGGCGCATAACAAGCTGCATGTCGTGCTCGACGATGAGAAAAGTGACGCCTGCGGCGTGACGCTCTCGGATGTGCTCCTCCATGGAGTCGATCATCACCGGGTTGACGCCGGCTGTCGGCTCGTCAAGCAGCACGAGTTTCGGGTCGCTCATGAGCACGGAGGCGAATTCCAGAAGCTTGCGCTGCCCATAGGAAAGGTCCGCCGACGTCAGGTCCGCCAAAGAGTCCAGCCGGAATTCGGCGAGGATTTCTCTGGCTCGCTGGTCGTCTTGTGCACTGACGCGCCGGCCGAATAATTGCCGCCAAGACGTTCCACTGGCCACGACCATGTTCTCGAGCACGCTCAGTTCAGGAAAAATCCTTGCCTGTTGGAAGGTTCGCGAAAGCCCCTTCCGATAGAGGTCCGCGGGTTTGGGCTTGACGATGTTCTCGCCTCGGAACCGGATACTCCCGGCGTCGTACTTCAGGTATCCGGTGATCATATTGAAGGCCGTGGTTTTACCGGATCCGTTGGGTCCGATGAGAGCGGTGATCGTGCCCTCCTCGACGTCGAAGCTGCATTCATTCACGGCCGTCACTCCGCCGAAGCGCTTGGTGAGGTGCTGTACCTCGAGAATGGCGCTCATCGTGTGACCTCGGAGCCCTCGACCGGTGCAAGTTGTACAGCAGCTTCCGCACCGTCATCCGCTGTTCCGAGGCGTTGATCGCGCCGACGCTTCAGTCTCTCCTGGATGGAAGGCAGGATGCCGCGTGGAAGGAACAGCATGATCACGAGGAACACGGCGGCATAGGCGAGAAGGTACAGCTCGCTCGCTCCGAACGATTGAGCGAAGAACTGCTGAGCCGGAACGAGAATGAATGCCCCGAGCACCGGGCCCCACAGGGTGGCGCGGCCACCCAGGAATGCCATCAGGACCATACCGATCGTGATCAGAGGATCGATCGCGAACTGCGGGTAGATGAACCCGACGTAGTACGCCCAGACACCCCCGACCATCGCAACGAGTCCGGCGCTCACGGCGAAGGCGATCAGCTTCACCAGCGTGACTCGGACACCAACCCCGTGCGCCTTTTCCTCATCGGCACGGACGGTCGCAAGCGACAGACCAAGCTTCGACCGGCGGAACCCGAGGGAGATCACCATGGCCAGGGCGAGAAGTGCCAGCATCGCGAAGTAGAAGGGCCAGTCATAGGTGTCAGCGGGAAAAGGTGCCGGAGCTACGCTCTTGCCCTGGGCTCCCCCGGTTACGCCGGTCAGATTGAAAGCGAGAGTCTGGGTGATGAACAGGATCGTGATCGTGACGATGGCGAAAACATCTGCCCTGGTGCGCATAGAGACCCATCCGATCGGAATGCTCAGCAACGCCACGGCGATTCCGATCAGGGGTAGAACAAGGAACGGGAGGTACCCGCCACCCACCCCTCCGGAGAAGAGGATCCCGATCGCGTACGCCCCAATGCCAAAGAACGCGACATGTCCAAGCGACGGGTAGCCGGCGTAGCCTCCCACAAGATTCCAGGAGCTGGAGAGGGCCGCATACATGATCGTGAAGATCAGCGTGTTGAGCAGCGCCGCGGAACCACCGAAGAACGGCACAACGATCAGCACGAGGAAGAAGGCACCGGCCCTGATCATCCCAGCCCGGGTGATGCGCCCGATCACAAGGCGCCTCGTGTCTTTGCACCGAAGAGTCCACGCGGTCGCAGGAGCAGAACCAGCAGCAGGACGATGAAGAACGTGAAGTCGGACCAAATCGGCGAGGCGAGCGCCGACACGACAGAGGACGCAACCCCCATGCTGAGCGCGGCCACTACCGAACCGCCGATGGATCCCAGACCCCCGA
>JAODMX010000231.1 GCA_025464735.1 Frondihabitans sp.
CTACGTCTGGGACCACCGGGTCGACCGCTTCGAGCGCAAGCTTGCTCGACTCGAACGCCAACTCGAACCCGCGGCTGTTGCCAAGGCCGACCAGCGCTCTCACATCTCCGCCTGATCTCTCTGCTCCTCGCCTCCACCCCGAACCACTCCCGCACCGACCTCGCCTCGTCCACCACCGGACCATTCCGAAAGCGATCGACATGAAGAAATCCCAGAGAATCTCCCTGATGATCATCTGCGCGGTTCTCGCGCTGGTGCTCGGTTACGTCGGGTCTGCCATTCACTCCGGCACCGGTGGTGCCTCCACCGCCGCGGCCGCCACCTCGCCCTCGGAGTCCTGGGTGAGTGCCGTGAAGAAGCGAGGCGAACTACGAGTCGGCGTCGCCGTCAGCCCACCCCTTGTGGTGCAGAGCGGCAAGAACTGGTCCGGCCCCTACCTGTTGCCGATGAAGAACCTGGCCAAGGCGCTCGGCGTGAAGTTCGTGCCCGTGGGCACGACCTACGCCAACATCGTCAGCGGTCTGCAAGCCGGTCAGTACGATGCTGCCGCCGCGCTCGACCTCACGATCCCGCGAGCCATGTCGATACAGTATACGGCCCCGCTGATGAGCGAGACGAAAGTGTTCGTCAAAAAGAAGAGCAGCTCGTACAACACTGCCGCGAGCATCAACGCCACGAACCTGCCGGTCGCCGTCCCGACGGGAACCACGCAGGAGAGCGCCATCCAGCAGCTCGGCAAGAAACCGCTGTCGCTCGACTCGTACAGCGACGCGCTGCAGGCCGTCGACTCGGGTCGCGCCGCCGCCACCTTTGCTGGGCTCGGCACGGCGGTCCAGCAGGTGAAGAGCGACTCCTCGCTGGCCATCGTGGTTCCGTCGACAGACATCCTGACCTCGGTCTCGGGCTACGGCGTGCCGCAGAACATTGACGCCTCGTCGCTCTCGCTGATCGACATCGCCATCAACGACAGCATCTCGAGCGGCTCGTTCAACGCCGCGCTGACCAAGGCCGGCTACGTGACCCTCGACAACCTCGGATCCCTCGAGAAGTAGCGTTCGCCACCCGGCACCAGGTTCGACCAAGGAGCTCTCATGCACTATCAACCCGACTGGGGTGTGGCAATCGCCGGCCTGCCCCTCATGATCCAGGGGCTCGGCCTCACTGTTCTGATCACGGTCATCGTGCTCGCGCTCAGCCTGGTCCTCGCGGTCCCGGTGGCGCTGGCGCGCATGTCGGAGATCGACGCGCTGCGCTGGGCAGCCCAGATCTACATCGAGATCTTCCGCTGCACACCCCTCCTGATTCAGATCATCTGGATCTTCTACGCGTTGCCGACGCTGACGGGGATCACGCTCCCGGGCTTCTGGGCGGCCGTGGTCGCGCTGACCTTCAACCTGACCGCGTACATGGCCGAGGCCTACCGGTCCGGCTTCCAGGCGGTTCCGGTGGAGCAGGTCGAGGCGGCGAAGATGCTCCGGCTGTCACGATTCGCCCAGATCCGCTATATCGTCATTCCGCAGGCGATGAAGCAGCAGCTTCCGGTGATTCTGTCGCTCTCGATCTCCTCGTTCAAAGACACCGCGCTGATCTCGACGATCGGCGTCGCCGACCTGATGTACACCTCGCAGAACCTGGCTCTGCAGAGCTACCGCTCTCTCGAGGTCCTGACCTTCGCGGCCGGCCTCTACTTCGTCGTCGCGTTCCCGGTGTCGATTATCGTGAACCAGCTCGAGCGCCGGACCCCCGGCAGCGGACGCGCCGGCCGGCGCCGCATCCGCGACCTGGCGTCCGCACGAGTGACGGCGGAGGCAGCAGCATGACCATCAGCGACTTCCGAACGAAAGGCATCGAGATGGACGACGCACCCGACGCGGGCCCGAGCCAGGCTCTCGTCTCGGTCCAGCGGCTCCGCAAATCGTTCGGCGACGACGTGGTGCTCGACGAGGTCTCGTGTGAGTTCCGTGAGCGCGAGATCACGGTCATCATCGGGCGAAGCGGTTCGGGCAAGAGCACGCTCCTGCGAGTCCTCGCCGGGTTGACCGAAGCCGATGGCGGCACCGTTCGTTCATCGGGAACGGCCGTCATCGAGGGCGGAGAGCCGACCGACGCGTGGGGGGACTACCAGCACCAGGTCGGCATGATCTTCCAGAACTACACGCTCTGGCCGCATATGTCCGTGCTCGACAACCTCGCCCTGGCGCCCCGCAAGGTCCTGAAGGAGAAGCCGGCGCAGATCGAGAAGCGCGCCCTCGAGGCCCTGGCCGAGGTGGGCATGGCCGACTACCTCCACCGCTGGCCGTCGTCGCTCTCGGGTGGCCAGCGGCAGCGCGTGGCGATCGCGCGGGCTCTCATGATGAAACCCAAGCTCCTCCTCTGCGACGAGATCACCTCGGCCCTCGACCCACCCGTCGCCGCCGAAGTGCTCTCGGTGCTCGCGCGCCTCAAGACGGAGGAGAACATCAGCGTCGCCCTCGTCACCCACGACATGGCGTTCGCAGCCCGCGCCGCTGACCGTGTGCTGTTCTTCGAGAACGGCAGGATCGCTGTCGACTCGACGCCCGAGGACGCCTTCGAGCACTCGACGAACGCTGAGCTGCGATCCTTCGTCGACGCGGTCCGCTGGTGAACCTCGTCTGATTCGCACCACCCCACGCACCGCCCTCTCTCATCCCTTCCCACCTGAAAGGCTGCTTCGCCATGCCCAGAAACCGCACGAAAACCGTTGCCATCGCGGCCGTCGCCCTGGTCGCCTGTCTCGCCCTGGCCGGCTGCACCGCCTCGTCCTCGTCGGCGACCGGATCCTCGAAGTCGACTCTGAGCGACGTCATCAAGTCGAAGACCCTCAAGGTCGGCATGGTGCTGTCACTCCCGCCAATGGAGAGCACCAACTCCTCGGGCAAGGCCGTCGGCTTCGACGTCGACCTCGCTCAGGAGCTCGCGGACTCGCTCGGCGCGAAGCTCGACGTCGTCCCGCTCACGACCGACAACCGCATCGCCGCCGTCCAGACGGGCAAGGTCGACGTGCTCTTCTCGGCCCCGGCGATCACGCTGCAGCGAGCCCAGACGGTCAACTTCACCAACCCCTACATTGCGGCAGGCACGGCCCTGGTCGTCAAGGCGTCGAGCGGCATCAGCACCGAAGGCGCCATGAACGGGAAGAACGTCGGCGTGCTCAAAGGCACCATCCACCCCCAGATCGCCTCCAGCGTGTGGCCGAAGTCCGCACAGACGAACTTCGAGAGCGCCACCGACGAAATCACCGCCCTCAAGAACGGCTCCGTCGCCGGTTTCCTCGCCGACGGTAACTCGGCTGCCTACTACGCCAAGAAGGACCCGTCTCTGGCCGTCATCAACCTACCCGCGTCGCAGGCGGCCGTCGAATACGACGGCCTCGCCATCGCCCAGGGCGACAGTACCTGGCAGACCTACCTCAACACGTTCCTCGAGGTCGGCGAAGCGGACGGGAGCACGAAAACTCTCTACAAGAAGTGGTTCGGCTCGTCGCCTGCGTACCACCCCGAGTACTGGCTCAACAAATAGTCCGACTCGACACCGGAGGGCCGACCCATCGGAACAATCGACTTCGCCGCCATCAACGCGTATCTGGGCGAGCTCCTCGTCGGAGCAGCCCAGACCCTCTGGATCTCAGGCCTCGTCTACGTCCTCGTCGTGGCGCTCGCGTCGCTCGTGGCACTCGCCCGATTCTCGCCGCGGCGCGGGCTCGGGTACGGCGTGGCTACCGTGTACGTCGAGCTGTTCCGGAACATTCCCTCCCTCGTTGTGCTCTACCTCGCCTACTTCGGACTTCCCGAATTCGGGATCCGGATCGGCAACTACGCGATCGGCATCGGCGTGCTCGTGATCGTTATCGGCGCCTACCTCGGAGAGTCGTTGCGCGGGTCGCTCCAAAGCATCCCCGCGGGGCAGTGGGAGGCTCCGCTGAGTCTGGGGCTGACCCGGATCCAGACCCTTCGCCACGTGATCCTGCCCCAGATGTACCGTCGGGCCTGGCCTTCGCTGACGAACCACCTCATGATCGTGCTCTTCGGCACGCCCCTCCTCTCGGTCATCGATGTTCGCGAGCTCACCAGCGCCGCGGCCGAGATCAACTCCGAGACGTTCCGGCCGGTCGAGGTGTACGTCTACGCGATCGTGATCTACCTCGTGATCGGAGTGCTGTTCCAGTTTGCGATGTCGCGACTGGGCAAGATCCTCTTCACGGCGCCGGCGAGCGGACGGTGACGCGATGAGCTTCCTGACCGTCTTCTCGTTCTGGCCGCTGCTGCTCAGCGGCTTCCTGACCACCCTGCTGCTGTCCGCCGTCGCGATCGTGGGCGGCGGCATCGTCGGAGCGGTCGTCGGGGTCGCCGTCACCGATGCGCCCAGGTGGGTTCGCTGGATCCTGACCCTCTATATCGGCCTGTTCCGCGGAACACCGCTGCTGATCCAACTGTTCCTCATCTACCTCGGCCTGCCGTACGTCGGCATCAACCTCGACGTGTTCGCTGCGGCTGCGATCGGGTTCACCCTCTACGGCGGCGCGTACGTCGCAGAGATCGTCCGGTCAGGTCTCGAAGCGGTGCCCGCAGGGCAGCGGGAGGCGGCAGCCTCGAACGGCCTGACCTACCTCCAGACCCTGCGTCACGTCGTCGCCCCGCAGTCGCTCCGCACGGCCACCGCGCCGTTGCTGAGCTTCTTCCTCTCGGTGATCAAGGACACCTCGATCGCCTCGATCATCGGCTACGTCGACATCATTCAGCAGGGTCAGGCGGTCATCGCGATCACCAACCAGCCGTTTCAGGCCTACGTCGTGGTCGCTGCCGCCTACTTCGCGGTCTGCTTTCCCATCAGCCTCATCGTCGGTCGCTTCGAGAAAAGATTGGCACGCGCATGATCAGCATCCAGGACGTCCAGAAGTCCTACGGCACCACTGCGATCCTCAAGGACGTCTCGTTCGACGTGAACGACGGCGAGGTCGTCGTCCTCATCGGGCCGAGCGGTGCAGGCAAGAGCACGATGCTGCGCTGCATCAACAAGCTCGAGACCATCGACGGCGGCGAGATCCGCTTCGACGGTGCCGTCTGTGGACCGAGCCATCACGACGTGCGCAACCTCCGCAAGCGGGTCGGCATGGTGTTCCAGAACTTCCATCTCTACCCGCATCTGACGGCGCAGAAGAACGTCGCCCTCGCGCCGGTCCTCGCGCGCGGCCTGTCGAAGAGGGAGGCCGCGGAACGTGCCACCGAACTGCTCGAGAAGGTGGGTCTCGGAGGCAAACTCGCCAGCTACCCGTCTCAGCTGTCCGGGGGGCAGCAGCAACGGGTCGCGATCGCGCGTGCCCTTGCCATGGATCCGGAGGTCATGCTTTTCGACGAACCGACCTCGTCGCTCGACCCGGAGCTGATCGGCGAGGTTCAGTCCGTCATCGCCGACCTCGCGGGGGAGGGCATGACCATGGTCATCGTCACCCACGGGATGGAGTTCGCCCGATCCATCGCCGACACTGTGCACGTGATGGTCGACGGCAGGATCATCGAGTCGGGCTCGGCCGGTTCGATCTTCAGCGCGCCCACTCACGACCGGACGCGCTCTTTCCTCAAGACGATCCTGGGTTGATTTCACGAACGCTGTTCGTGTTATCTTCGGCCCATGACGGAGCGAGCCTCTTCACGTGGAGCGGTATCCCGCGAGCAGGAGGACACCATGGTCCGCGAACGGAGCGACTCATGAAAGCAGCACGGTTCAGCCGGTTCGGCGGCCCGGAGGTCCTGGAGATCGTGGAGCTTCCGGATCCGCATCCGGGCCCGGGTGAGATCCGGATCGCGGTCCGTGCGGCGGGCGTCAACGCCAGCGACTGGAAGAAGCGTCAGGGGTTGATGGATGAGGATCTCCCGCAAACCCTGGGTTACGAAGCCGCCGGAATCGTCGATGAACTCGGCGAGGGCGTTACCGATGTTGCCGTGGGCGACCGTGTCTTCGGGGTCGGCGGCGGTGGTGCCGCGCAGGCGGAGCTGGCGGTGCTGTCCGCGTGGGCGCAAATCCCTCCGTCGCTTGATTTCGCCGGCGCAGCAGCGCTCCCGTCGGCGGTCGAGACGGCCGCGCGGGCACTCGACCAACTCGGCGTCACCAGCGGCAGCACGGTGCTTATCAACGGAGCCTCCGGGAGCATCGGCAGCGCGGCCGTGCAACTCGCCGTCGCACGCGGCGCCCGAGTGATTGGAACGGGCAGCCCTGCCACCCACGACTACCTGCGCGGGCTTGGCGCCGAGCCCGTCGCCTACGGCGACGGCATGGCGGAGCGGGTTCGCGCGGTCGCGCCGGGCGGCGTTGACCTGGCGCTCGATGTCGCCGGGAGCGGCGTTCTGCCCGAGCTCATCGAACTCGCGGGCGGCGCAGAAGACGTCATCACGATCGCTGACTTCGCTGGAGCGCAGCAGCACGGCGTGCGGTTCAGCCGTGGTGACTCCGGCCGCGCGATCTACGCCCTGGCCCAGGTCGGTGGCCTGATCGAGGAGGGGAAGTTCTCCCTCCCCGTCGGGCAGACGTTCCCGCTGGCCGACATTGCCGAAGCGCATCGCGTCGGAGAATCCGGACGCGTCCGCGGAAAGCTCGTGCTGCTCGTCGACTGATCAGGCGTTCTCCGTGTGTGTCGGGCCGAGGGCAAAGTGGCTTCCGGACGGGTCGGCGAAGACGAGCGAGTCCGCGTCGACGACGGTGGCGCCCGCCTTTATCGCGGCTTCCACTTGCTCGGCGCTGTCACCGGAAGCACGGAAGCGAACGAGCCAGGGCGAACCGGCCCGTGCACTCAGAGAAGTGTTGTCTGGAACGACCTTCGCGACGACGCGGCCGTCGAGGTGAAAATGGTTGCCATCCTGCTCCCAGCCGAGGATCGAGTGCAGGAACGGCGCCTTGGATCCTGCGTCGTCGGTGCGTAGCTCCACGCCGGCGAGTGTGCCGGGCTCGTTGCCGGTCCACGTGCCGAGGTGGCTGTCGGGTTGCCACAGCGACAGCGGCGCGCCCGTGGGATCGGCAATGACTGCGGCCGTTCCGAAGTCTCCGGCGGCTTGGGGTGCCTGCAGCAGCGTGCCACCGGCAGCGAGGGCCGCATGCACGGACCGGACCACGTCGTTCGTTTCCGCGTAAACGGTCCAGTAGGGCAGACCGGGCAGTTCGGCCGGGCCCAGCGCGGCCACGAGGTGATCGTGCACGGACGCAAGGCGGTAGCCCTCGTCGTCCGGCGCTGCGACGGCCCACCCGAAGAGTGCTGTGTAGAAGGAGGCGCAGGCGTCGACGTCGCGGACGCCGAGGTCGACCCAGCAGATGTCGCCGTTCACGCTGCGCCGACGCTCAGCGCGTTGCGGTCGACTGGGCTGCGGCGACGGTCGCGGCGATGAGTGCTTCACCGGTGTACGCACGGCCACCGACGCCCCAGGCGCCGTCCGGGGCATTGAGAATGTTGACCCAGATGTCGTCGCGGTCGTGGTCGGGGACGGTTAGGGCCGCCACGATATCCGTTGCCCGGACGATGAACTCGGCCCGAGTCGTCGGGTCGGGAAGACCGATGTTCGGCAGTTTCAACTCGACCATGACGACCGGCCGGTTGCTGCCGCCGGCGTAGATGTCTGCCGGATCCAGCAGATGCACGGTTCCCCCCACGAGCGCGGTGAAGAACGGGTTACCGGTGACGCCGCTCGTCTCGATGAGCGCTGCGGTCAGTTCAGGCAGGACTTGGCGCTGGCCCTCGTCGGTGAGCGTGCCGCGCGGGGCGGTGACTGTGATGGGCATGGGGGTCTCCTCAACTGGTCTTGCTAGTACGGACGTACTAGCGAGACCGACATTAGAATAGGATGAGTGTCCTAGTCAAGGAGGAGAAGTCCATGGCGGGAGAAACCCGGAGCCGGATGGTCGATGCCGCGGTGGTTTCCCTGCAGCGGGATGGTCTGGCCGGAATGTCCTTCACTGACGTGCTGGCGGCCAGTGGCGCGGCACGTGGCGCGATTTACCATCACTTCCCGGGCGGCAAGAACGAACTCGCCGCCGAGGCCACCCGTCGAAACGGTGACCAGGTTCGTGCCGCTCTTGCCGCCCTCCCCGACGGAAGCCCGAGCGACGTGGTCGACGCGTTCCTCGTCGCGATCCGTCCTGTCCTGGCGGTGAGTGCCGCTGGCGGCGGATGCGCGGTTGCGGCCGTCACGGTAGGCGTGAGCGGCACCAATCACGAGCTGCTCGACATCGCCCACGACACCTTCGATACCTGGGAAAGCGTGTTGGCCGATCGCCTGAACACCGCCGGTCTGGGGCGGTCTGACGCCCAGGACCTGGCAACAACCCTGCTTGCCCTGCTCGAGGGTGCGCATGTCCTGTGCCGTGCTGCCGGGAGCCTGGAGCCCCTTGACAGAGTCGTGCGGTCAGCGGCCCGCCTCGGATCCGGCCTTGGTGGCGCCCGACCGCACGGTGAAGGCGTCTAGGACTTCGTGCGCTGACACGGGGCCGCTGTCGTCGCGGTCTGACGATTGGCGTCTGAGAGACACGACGTGTCCGGATGGGGACAAGCGTGAGCATCGGGCTCGCCTACGCTCTTTCTTGGCTAGTTTGGTTAGCCTTACCTAATTTCGCAGCTCTCGAAGGAGCATCCCCGCCTCATGCCATTGCCGATCTCTGTCACCCGCCGCGTCGCTGCCGTCGCCCTCGTCACCGCGGCGGCCCTCGCGCTCGCCGGATGTGCCACCCCGACGTCGGCCTCACCCGGTACCCACGCCACGGCTCACTCAACAGTGGTCGACACGCTGTACGGCAAGGTGACAGTGCCCGCGAATCCGAAGCGGATCGTCGCCCTCGATTTCCCCGAGGCGACCGCGTTGGCGGATCTCGGGATCAAGCCGGTCGGGATCGGCAGCTACATCCCGGCGTTGCCCGCGTACACGACGTTCTTCAAGGGCGTACCGAACGTCACAGACAGTGCCGGAGATCCGGCGCTGGAGAAGATCGCCGCTCAGAAGCCCGACCTGATCCTGGACGACGAGTTCACGACCGACGTCGCGAAGAACAAGGCGCGATACGAGCAGCTCAGCGCGATCGCCCCCACCGTCGTCCTCACCTGGACCGAAGCGGCTGGCAGCTGGCAGGAGGACGCGGCCGGAACCGCCCAGGCAGTCGGCAAAGTCGCCCAGATGAACACCCTCACGAAGCAGTACGAGGCAAAGGCAGCGGGCATCAAGAAGACCTACGCCTCGGTGCTCTCCTCGCACACCGTGGATCTCGTCAGCGGGGATGCGGATAGTTGGTACCTGTACGGCGCGAGTTCGTCGCACGGCAAGGTGTTGGCTGCGGCAGGCGCGCACTTCGCGGCCGCGGCCGGTCAGAAGGACAGCTTCGTCCAGTACTCACCTGAGAGGTATGGCCTCCTGAGTCACAGTGACCTGCTCCTTGTCGAGGCGACCAGCGGGATCACCGCGAAGTCCGTGATGTCCGATCCGGTGTTTGCCAGCCTGCCCACCGCGAAAAACGGTGACGTGTTCACCACCCCGTACTTCTTCCCCAGCAGCTACCGGATGGCCGACGCCCTCCTCGATGACTTCGCCAGGGCTCTCAAGAAGGTCAAGTGATGATCGCCCCGGATCCGTGGCTGACAAGGCCCTATCGCAGAGTCAAGACATCTAGGGCGGCCTGACCGAAGAGCGTCGGCGCCTCCTGCGGGGTGTTGTGCCCGACCCCTTCGAGCGCCCTGTATTCATAAGGGCCGGTGAACAGCGCGGCATCATCGTTGGCGGAGCCACCGACGATCCCGTCGGCCAAGCCGTCGAGGACGATCGTTGGCACGGCGATCGACGGTTGCGCACGGATTCTTGCCTCGAGGTCGTCGTACTGGGGATCGCCGGCGACCGCGCCGTAGCGGTGCCGGTACGAGTGGATCACGACGTCGACGAAGTCGGGGTTGTGAAGGCTCGGGCGCGAGGCAGCGAATTCTGTCGCGGCCGCGCGCCACGTTGGCGACCACGTTCGCCAGAGCAACTCGCACAGGTCGTCCCGATTTCGCTCGAGGCCGAGCCGTCCGCGTTCCGTGTGGAAGTAGTACTGATACCAGAGCGCGGCTTCCTCCTGGGGAGGTGCCGGCTCGGCCGAGGTCGCGATGTTCTGGATGTTGTAACCATCGACGGAGACGAGCCCGTCTACCCGGTGCGGGAACAATGCGGCTGCGATGCACGCGGCGCGGCCGCCCCAGTCGTACCCCGCGACGACCGCCTGCTGAATGCCAAGGGCATCCATGAGGTCGATCAGGTCCTGAGCGAGCGCGGCCTGCTGCCCCGATCGGATGGCTGATTCATTCACGAAGCGGGTCGGACCGAAGCCTCGCAGGTAGGGCACCACGACGCGCAAACCCTGTGTCGCGAGCATCGGGACCACGTCGTCGAACGCGCGCACGTCGTACGGGAATCCGTGAAGAAGGATGACCGTCTGCTGCTCGTCGGAGTTCACGGTCTCGTACGCGATGTTCAGGGTCGGCGTGCGGGCGAATCGGACCGCTGCATCGTTCATGGATCCATCCTGGTGGACACTCCGGGTAGAGGCCCGATCGGCTCAACGGCGTGACGTCGGCTTGTGTCCCCCTTTATGCCGACTGTGTGTCGGCGCCGGGTCTGCTTATCTGAGCGTTGGGCGCGATCTTTTGGACGCGCCAGACTCGCTGGTCGACTCGTCGCAGCAGCCACACGGGGGGAATTCGAAAATGAAACGAGCAGTACGTGGCGTGAGCGCGGGGGCCGTTGTTGCGGCTATTGTCGCGGCCACCATTGTCGCCGCGCCGGCCAACGCAGTGACCCTGTCGAGTGGTGGCGCATTCGGTGACGTGCCACTCAGCTCGGGCACTGGCCTGTTCGGCGGTGTGGCCACCGATGGCGCGACACCCGCAGCCGGCGCGGTCGTCGTTCTCTTCGGCGTTCCCGAAACGACGTCTGCTGCCCCGACTCCAGGAACTCCGGTCCCGATCGTTCGAGCCATCGCGTCATCCACGGGCGCGTGGGACCTCGCCGTCCCGGACGGCACGGACCTGACCCCGTACATGGATGGGACGAACGCCAACTTCCAGATCACACAATTCGACGCCACAGGCTCGGATTCCTATTTCGCCAGCGCCACCGAGGGGTCCACGACGTCGACCACGACGTCGGCAAGCAAGCAGGCGCGCGATCTCGCTGCGACCTCGAGTGGGAACATGGCGCTGACCACGACCGCGACCGCCAGCATTCATTTGAACTCGGACGAAGCTCCCGCCGCCGCGCCAGTTTCCGCAGCGCGCACTGTCCGGCCGGATGACGACCCGACGAAGGAAGTCTGTACGGACGGCAACCTCACCGGCTACAACAACACTCCCGTGCAGATCGCCGTCAGTTACAGCGAGGGCACCGGAGCGTACTTCCTGTTGTCCTACAGCAGCGGCTCTTCGAGTTCGCTCGGCGTCGCCGAGTCCGGCTCGGGCGATGCCGGCAGCTTCTCGGCCTCGGGGACCATGACCAAGTCGAGCAATTCCACTCAGGTCTTCCCAGCGATGAACAACGTACTGAACCGGGGATACGTGACCTACTTCACCTACAAGAAGTTCAAGCAGACCTGCACGATCACGTCGGCCCAGAGCTCCCAAACGTACGTCGAGTGGTTCGTCGAGCCGGACTACTGGGATGGCGGTGCCTCGACGCACTCGGTTGCGGGGATCTCGACCAGCAAGTGCGTCCCCGAGCCAAGGACGGCCTTGTACCAGACGAACCACAGCGTGGCGTCGACCTTCGCAGCTGGCGTCAGTCTCGCCGGCCCGATCGGGATCAACCTGACCGCCACGACGGGGTACAACGCCGACACCTCCTTTGATGTCGGGTTCCCTAGCAGCGGTCACCCGCTCTGCGGTCTCGACGACTATCCGTCTGGGACTCCTCGTTCTCTTCAAATCCACGCCACGGTCGTTCCGTGAGGAGCGGCCGCTGGTTCCTCGCAGCAGCAGCCACGGTGGCCCTTTCGCTCGCGCTCAGCGGGTGCAGCCTGGCCCACCCCGCCCTGATCGAGAATGGGGACCCGTCCGGTGAGGGGTTGTACGGCGCGTCAGCGGCAGACTGGCGGAATATCCAGGGGAGGGTCACCGAATTCGGGCTCGACTACCTTGTCCTTCGCCACCCGGGGGACACCCCCCGGGTGACCTCCGTGACTCTCGACGGCGTCCATGGGAACCTGAAAATCGTGAGAGCCCTTTTCGTGCCCTTCGGTGGTATCGGTGGCGGGTGGGCTTGGAACAATCCGATCTGGAAAACCGGTCTGCCGGACTGGTCCGGGCGAGTGAATGTCCCCGGTACTCTCCACTACGAGAAAGAAAACGCCGCAGAAGCGGCCAAGGCCGGTTCCGGTCGTAGTGGCAGGTGGCAAGTCGTCGTCGGCGTGCGAACCTCCGGCCAGGGTGGCACCGCGAAGCGTGTCATCATCCACTACACCGAAGGCGGCCACTCCTTCGAACTCACCGGAATCGACTCAATGAGCCTGGTTCGACACGCAGACCAAGCGCTCATCCACTAACCCGACCCCTCTCCTGACACTCGTGCCCGCACCCCGCGACCACCGTGCCGCGCGACTCCACGACTCGCCACTCACGTTTGCGCGGGCGCGCCATTCGTGGAGTCGTGCGAATCCGCCCTACCGGGCGACTCCGCCCCGTCGCGCAAGAACACGACACGCCCGGGAACACGCGCCTAGCGAGCTACCGCGACGCCGAGCTCGAACGGCGCCAGCATCCCCGCCATCACCTTTGCCGGCGGCGGCGCGTACTCGCCGCGCTTGCCCGTGGCGAGCCGCAGGCGCACGAGCGACTCGGCCAGGACGGTAGCCGCCGAGACCCCGTCGACGACCGGAGCCCCGATCTCGTCCGAGACCCAGTGGCAGAAGTCGGCCATACCGGCGCAGCCCAGCACGACCGCGTCGGCGCCCGTGTCGAGCACGCGACGGCACTCTTCGACGACGATGCTCCGGGCATCGGAGGCGGGGTCGTCCAGCGCGAGCACCGGGATCTCGCACGCCCGAATGTCGACGCACACGTCGCCGAACCCGTACCGCTGCACGAGCTCCCGAGCCCGACCGGTGGTGCGGCCCAGCGTCGTCACGATGCCGAAGGTGCGGCCGAGCATCGCGGCGGCGTGCATGGCGGCCTCGGCGATCCCCAGTACAGGCCCGCGGGCGATCTCTCTCGCCGCGTCCAGCCCTGGGTCCCCGAAGCACGCCAGTACGTACGCATCCACGCCATCCTGCTCGCCGAGCAGCACCTGCTCGAGGATCCCCGGCACCGCCAGGGCCTCCTCGTAGTGGCTCTCGATCGACGCCGGCCCCATGCTCGGGCTGACAGCTTCGACCAGGGTGAGCGGCCCCGCCGCCTCGCTCGCGCAGCGGCCGATCGATTCGGTCATGCTCAGCGTGGTGTTGGGATTGATGACGCGGATGCGCACGGTCCTGCTCTCTTTCTGGGGATCCTGCGCCTGTTTACGCCTCGGCGAGCGAGCCGTCGTTGACGGTCTCGTCGTCGCTCGACAACTCGGGCATGCGAGGCGACACGGTCTCGAAGGCCCAGAAGATGACGAGGCCGAGGCCGCAGCCGATGAACCATCCGTAGTTGCCGAGCCAGGTGAAATTCGGCCCGCCGGCGCCCGCGACAATCGTCGGAACGAGGGCGCAGGCGACGGAGAGTGCGCCCGCGATGACCATCGTCCAGACGGCGTTCGGGTTGAAGCCGCGGCGGTACCAGTAGCGGCCGGTGGGCGACAGCGTGAACATGTCGTCGACGGCGATCTTCTGTTTGCCGACGAGGTAGTAGCCGGCGATGAGGAGGCCGAACAGCGGGCCGATGAGAGCGCCGAGCACGCCGAGCGTGTACTGGATGGCCTGGGGGTTGCCGTACCAGTTCCACGGGGTGAGCAGCACCGAGCCGACGGCCGCGATCATGCCGCCCATGCGCCAGCTGATCTTCCGCGGGGCGACGTTGGAGAAGTCGAAGGCGGGGGAGATGAAGTTGGCGACGATGTTGATTCCGACGGTGGCAGTGACGAAGGTGAGACCACCGAGCAGGATCGCAAACGGGGCGCCGATGGCCTGGACTGTTTCGATGGGATCCGTGATCAGCTTGCCGAAGACGGGTACCGTCGCCGACGCGCAGAGCACGGTCAGGATCGAGAAGAACAGGAAGTTCAGCGGAAGACCGAGCCAGTTGCCCCGCTTGACGCCCTTGAACGATTTGCCGTAGCGCGAGAAGTCACCGAAGTTGAGCATCGGACCGGAGAAGTAGCTGACCACGATCGCGATGGCCGAGATCATCACCGGGATCGCCGCGAGGAACGACAGCGGCTTGCCGACCGAGAGATTGAGGCTGATGTTTCCCCAGCCGGCCTTCGCCACGAGGTAGATCGCGAGGGCGATCATGATCACGTAGACGGCAGGACCCGCGAAGTCGATGAACTTGCGGATCGTCTCCATGCCGCGCCAGAACAGGGCGGCCTGGGCGACCCAGAGGATCGCGTACGAGATCCAGCCGAGCGCGCTCAGACCCAGGAACGAGTGGTCGAGCAAGCTCGCTGATCCTGGTAGGAATTTCAGGAAGATGATGTTGAGCGACTGAGCCGCGAGGAACGTCTGCACGCCGTACCAGGCCATGGCGATCAGCCCGCGGATGATGGCAGG
>JAODMX010000234.1 GCA_025464735.1 Frondihabitans sp.
AAATCGTCACCGGTGTACATCCGGACGCCCTCGGGCAGCCTTCGCCGAAGTCCGATCTCGTGCTCGGCGGAGAGCAGCGACACCTTGACGCCGTCGATGAGGTCGGCGTGGCTCTCGACCAATTCGACGAACGTGTCCGTCGCGGTCGCGATATCCGTCGAACCCCAATAGCCGGCGAGTTGGGAGTCGAAGGCTTCGCCCAGCCAGTGCAGGATGACGGGGCGCGAGACCTGCGACAGGATCCGGTCGTACACGCGCAGATAGTCGTCGGCCGAGGTGGCCAGTGCGGCCAGCTGCCGAGAGGCCATCACGATGACCTCGGATCCTGTTCCCTCGACGAAGGCCACCTGCTCCAGGTACCCGTCGATCACCTCGTCGAGCGTCTGCGGTCCGTCGAGATGGTCGGTCCCGGCGCCGCTGGCGATTCTGGCCCCGAGCTCGGTGGCCTGAGTGGCGCTTCGCGAGATGAGTTCCTGAACTGCCAACCAGTCGAGGCCCATGTTGCGCTGCGCCGTGTCCATCGCTTCCGCGACTCCGAGTCCGTACGAGAAGAGGTGACGGCGGAAAGCGAGTGTGGCGTCCCAGTCCACGGCGGCGGGGGCGCCGGGAACGTTCTCGCCCCGTGGGTCGGCGACCACGTGGGCGGCTGCGAAGGCGACGCGCGAGGTGAATGCCGCGGGATGAGGGGCGAAGCTGCGCGGATCGTTCAGGGTGACGTCGTCCCAGCCGGTGGCCACAGGGATCCTGAGGGTCGTCATCGCGCACCCAGCTCGACGCGGCGCCCCTCGGCATTCGACGCGAGCGCAGCCTCGACGAGTTCTAGGCCGCGGACTCCCGAACGGAAGTCGTACGGGTGGGGCCGACCGGCGTCGAGGTCGCGGAGGAACTCCTCCCACTGAGCGCGGAAGCCGTTGTCGAACACCTGGTTGTCCGGCACGTCCGTCCACTGCGACCGGAAGTCCTGGTCGGTGCGAATGTCCGGGTTCCAGACCGGCTTGGGTGTCGAGACCCGCGGCTGGATCCGGCAGTCGAAGAGGCCGGCGACAGCTGACCCGAGCGTGCCGTCGACCTGGAACTCGACGAGCTCGCCGCGGTCGACCCGGACGGCCCAGCTGGAGTTGACCTGCGCCACGATGCCGCCTGCGAGCTCGAAGATGCAGTAGGCGGCGTCGTCGGCGGTCGCCTGGTACGGCTGCCCGTTCTCGTCCCAACGCTCAGGGATGTGAGTGACCGAGCGGCTGGTGACGGCCTCGACCCGGCCGAAGAGGTTTTCGAGCACGTAGTTCCAGTGGCAGTACATGTCGAGGGTGATCCCGCCGCCGTCTTCCGCCCGGTAGTTCCAGCTGGGGCGCTGGGCGGGTGTGAAGTCGCCCTCGAAGACCCAGTAGCCGAACTCGCCGCGCACGCTGAGGATCCTGCCGAAGAATCCGGCGTCGATGAGGCGCTTCAGCTTGCGGAGGCCCGGCAGGTAAAGCTTGTCGTGGACGACCCCCGTGATGATTCCGGCCGCCTCGGCGGCGTCGACGAGTTCGATACCGTCGGCCACCGAGTCGGCCAGTGGCTTCTCGGTGTAGACGTGTTTGCCGGCCGCGATGGCCTTGAGGATCCCGGTCTTCCGGGCGCTCGTCAGAGCCGCATCGAAGTAAAGGGGAGCGGTTTCGTCTCGCAGCGCCGCCTCGAGGTCGGTGGTGTACTCAGCCACATTGTGGAGGGCGGCGAGCTCCTGGAGTTTTTCGGCGTTCCGCCCGATGAGGATCGGCTCGACCTGCAGCCGGTCGCCGTTGGCAAGGAGGACACCGCCGTCGTCCCGGATCGCCAGGACTGATCGAACGAGGTGCTGGCGGTACCCCATGCGTCCGGTCACGCCGTTCATGATGATTCGGATCGTCTTCGTCGACATGCTTCCTCTTACTCGTGCTCGTTCAGGGCGAAGGCGCTACGTAAGCGCTTTCGTTACCCTAGGGTGCGAGTGAACTTGCCGCAAGAGAGGAGACCCGAATGACCACTCCGTCGTCATCTGTCCGTCTGACGGACGTCGCCGAGCGGGCAGGGGTTTCGCTCGCGACAGTCTCACGCTCCCTCACCGGAACCCCCGGTGTCTCCGCGGCGGTCGCTGAACGCGTCCGCGAGGTCGCCGCGTCCATGGGATACGTGGTCAACGTCCACGCGCGCTCGCTGGCGGGTGGCGCGTCGACCTCGGTTGGCCTCATCGTCAGCAACATCGTCGACCCGTACTTCGGCGAGATCGCCCGCGGGGTCATCGATAAGGCGGGCGGCGCGGGTCGCACCGTCCAGGTGAGCCATGCCGCCGACGAAGCCGCCCTCGTCTCGCAGCTCCGGCTCCTTCGGCTCGAACGGGTCGGCGCCATCGTGCTCGCCGGTTCCGGCCACGTCGACCCGTCGCTCGACGCTGCCGCCGACGCCGAACTCCGAGAGTTCGTCCTCGGGGGCGGCCGGCTCGCCGTCATCGGTCGGCACCACCTCGAAGCCGACGCGGTGCTTCCCGACAACGTCGCAGCCGGTCGCACCGTGGGGCGACATCTCCTCGAACTTGGCCATGACCGTGTCGTCGTGCTGGCCGGTCCGGCAGAGCTGACGGTCGTCGCGGATCGGGTGGCTGGGCTTCGTGACGTGCTGGGCACAAGGATCCTGCGGGTCGATCACCACGAATTCAGTCGCGCCGGCGGCGTGGCCGGCACCCGACGGCTTCTCGAAGTCCGCGGGGGCGACGCGTCCGCCCCGACGGCAATCGTCGCGACCAACGACCTGATGGCCCTCGGGGTTCTGGCCGAGCTGCGCAGCGCGGGAATCGATGTTCCCGGGAGATTCTCCGTGGTCGGTTTCGACGACATCGATGTCGCCGCCGATCTGTCACCGGCGCTTACGACCGTTCGCGTGCCCATGGCCGAGATCGGCGCTGCCGCGATGGCACTCCTCCTTGGC
>JAODMX010000252.1 GCA_025464735.1 Frondihabitans sp.
TCGGTGCCCCAGCGGAGAGCCTCGGAGAAGGTTGCTGCGCCGATCGGCAGGATCATGAACTCCTGGATGTCGACGTTGCTGTCGGCATGTGAGCCGCCGTTGATCACGTTCATCATCGGGACGGGAAGCGTGTGGGCGTTCGGACCGCCGAGGTAGCGGAACAGCGGCAGATCGGCCGAGTCGGCCGCTGCCCGCGCGACGGCGAGCGAGACGCCGAGAATGGCATTCGCACCGAGGCGCTTCTTGTTCTCGGTGCCGTCGAGCTCGATCATCGCCTGATCGATGACGCGCTGGTCGGTGGCGTCGAGGCCTTCGATCTCGGGCCCGATCTCGTCGATCACGGCCGCAACGGCCTTCAGCACGCCCTTGCCCTGGTAACGAGCCTTGTCCCCATCGCGGAGCTCGTAGGCCTCGAAGGCACCGGTGGAGGCCCCTGAGGGCACGGCGGCCCGTGCGACGACGCCGTCGTCGAGAAGGACTTCGACCTCGACCGTGGGGTTGCCCCGCGAGTCGAGGATTTCGCGGGCGCCAACGGCGTCGATTGCTGCCACGGATTGCTCCTTAGATCGTGATGTTCTGGTCGGGCCTGCAGCCCGCACCAATCCTAGCCATCGAGGTAAACGGCGCGTGCCGGTTGTCCACAGGGCCCGATGAGCAGACGACCGCCGTCAGGACAGGTCGCGGATCTCCAGTTCGTCGAGCGACACTCCGGCATCGCGCACGAGCGCAAAGCTCGACCACCCGTCGATGGCAAGAGCCGAAAGCTGGTTCGTCAGATTTTTCGCCTTGCGGTCGAGCCGTACTCGGCGCCCGGTGGCCACCAATCGCCGTTGAAGCGCCACGAGCTCGACCGGGTCGAGCCCTTTCTCGTAGAGAAGGACGAGGCCAGCGCCGCCGTGCCCCTCCGGGAGCTCGACCAGGTCGACGAGCCGTTCGAATCCGAGCGAGAAGCCCGCGGCGGGCACATCGGCCCCGAGAAAACGACCGATCATGCCGTCGTAGCGCCCTCCCCCGCCGAGGGAGTAGCTGAAATCCGGGTGCGCGATCTCGAAGATGGTGCCGGTGTAGTACCCCATGCCACGGACCAGGGTCGGGCTGAACTCCAGCCGGGCATCAGGCAGTGCCTCTCGGAGCGCGACCAGATCGGCGAACGCCGCCGTATCGAGCCACGATGGCGCCACGGGCCCGCTGACCGACTCCCACGACGCACTCTCAAGCTCGCGAAGCTGATCGGCCAGGCCGTCGGTCGGCACGCCGATGTCGGCGAGCTCGGTGACAACACCGTCGATACCGATCTTGTCGAGCTTGTCGATGATCACGAGGGCTGTGTCGAATCGCTCGACCGGCACCCGCCAGTGCGAGAGGAGGGCGAGCAGGATCCGCCGGTCGTTGATGCGGATCGTCGTACCGACAAGACCCAGATCTTCGAGCACGGCCGAGGTCGCCGACAGCAGCTCGATCTCGGCCATCGACGACGATTCTCCGATGATGTCGATGTCGCACTGGACGAACTGCCGATAACGGCCCTTCTGGGGCCGTTCGGCTCGCCAGACGGGCGCGATCTGAATGGCTCGGAAGACGGCGGGCAGCTGTGCGCGATGGGACGCATAGAATCGCGCGAGAGGAACGGTCAGATCGAAGCGCAGGCCGAGGTCGGCGAGGTCGAGCGCGGTCTCGGCCGAACGGAGGTCATCGGTCGACAGCCCCCGCTTCATGACGGCGAAGGCCAGCTTCTCGTTGTCGCCTCCGAGCCCGGCGTGCAGGCGCGAGCTGTCTTCGACCACGGGCGTTTCGATCTCATCGAACCCAAAGGATCGATAGGTCGAGCGGATCGAATCGAGGACGATGTCGCGGCGACGCTTCTCTCGGGGGAGGAAGTCGCGCATGCCGCGGGGAGGAGTGACGGTGCTGGCCATGGTCCAAGTCTTCCAGAAGCCGACAGGGATGACGCTCTCGTTCTCGATTGTGGCCATGTGACATTTCATGTACACTCGAAGCATCCCGAAAGTCATCACAACTAAAGACCCGGTGAGAGCAGCCCCCTTGTCTCTCACCGCATACCGGCAGGCGCGAATCGGGTTGCGCGTCTTGCCTGTCGGGCTGTTCGTCCCTTCCCTGCGGCGACGACCAGGCCCGACCGGCGGCGTCTCGCGCGAGAGCGCGGGGCGCCGCTTCTCCGTTGCAGCCGCACACTGCCGAAGCCGCGCGGGTCAGATGCCGCGCCGATTACGCCTTGGCGGCGGCGACCGTCGTCAAAGACTCGATCCGACGAGCGAACGACTCCACCTGCAGCTCGAACGCCTGCGCCACGCGGGTGGTCTCGCCAGTCGCCAGCGCGTCGTACTGAAGGCCGTAGATGGCGTCCGTGAAGAGTCGAGCTTCACTGTCGGCTCGCGCACGTTCCACGCCGCGAGACACCGCCCACGCCGACGTGAACTCGTACCACTTCGACACGGCGCCCCGGGCGACACCCGCCGTGCGGCCATCGACCATCTCGAGCATCGCCGCTTCGAACTCGAGGCGCTGCAGCTGCAGGAAGTGATCGCTCGATGCCTCACGCCAGGCGGAGGCCATGAACTCGCGCCAGGCCTCCTCGTCGAGTGAGGTCGGATCCACCCGCAACAGGTCGTCCTGCCGGGCAACGACCGCGCGCACGATCTCGTCGATGAGCTGGGCTCGATTGCCGAAGTGATACACGAAGACGTACGTGCTGACGCCGAGGGCTTCGGCGAGGGTGCGGAACGAAACGGTCGCGAGGGTACGCCCGGTGAGGTGATCGAGGATCTGACCGAGAAGCTCAGGCTTGCGGGTCGG
>JAODMX010000420.1 GCA_025464735.1 Frondihabitans sp.
CCGACCACCGCTGCCGTCCCCGTGGTGTCGTTATAGAAGAACGAGTCTCGTCTGGCCGCCGCGTCGGTTCCGGAGAACACGATCGACTCGAGTTTTCCGACGGTCGGAACCCAGACACCCGAGTAGCCGTCGAGAGTGACGTCGACACTCGTCTGGATGCCCCGCACCTTCGACTGATCGAACGACGTCGGCACCCTCGTGAAGGTTCCGGATCCGGCCGAGTCACGGTCACTCCCGACCGAATAGTCGACCCCGTCGTAGGTGTCGAGCGTGGCAATGCGCAGGAACTCGCCCGGTGCGAGTCCACTCACGGTCAGCTGGGGTGAGGTCACCGTCGGCTTCTGCTCGTAAGCCCGGAAGCCGCTCAACGGGCTCACATAGTCTCGCGGGTCGAACGGCTTGACGACTGCCGTTCGAGCCACCCATCGGAGCCCCTTCGGCCCGAACAGACTCGTCACTCCCACCGACACGCCCGCCGCAACGAGGAGTGTGACGAGGGCACCGGCGACGGCCCTCGTGGCGACAGCCCGATTCGCCGACCGATTGACTCCACTTCGGACCGCTGCGCTCCCCCGTGTCGACCGAGTCAGTTCGTCAAGCGCGAGCCGGCGACGACGCAGCCGCCACCAGACCAGCCAGAGCACGCTGGCCGAGATGATCACCAACCCAGTGACGATCGGAAGCAAAGCTTCGCTCGGCCCGAGCACGATCCCGGCGAGATAGACCATGGCGGGAGGTACGACGGCCAGTTCCGGCCGTCGCGAGCGGAGGGCTGTGGTGAGGCCGACTACCGTGCCGGGCAGCAGGAGAACAAACGCGGGTACGAGGAGCGCCTGGTACCCGCCGACGGGCAGAGTGATCGTGACGAGCTGCTTCCAGCCGAGCGCCACTCCCCCGATGAGTTCGCGAAGACCCTGAATCGTCGGCACGACGCCCACGAGCGCTTGGCTCGGGACCGCGACGGCCACCCCCAGCACCAGGAACGCAGCAACGAGCAGGATCAGGATCCAGAAGCTCGCGAGACGGAGGAATGTGCCCGCCAGTGCGATCCCAGCCCCCACCACGAGGCTCACGGCGACGAGCAGGACGAAATCGGCGCTCTCGTAGATCGGCCACCAGGTCACGGACGCGGCGGCCATGAGCCCGAAGAACGCCACAGTCTGGGCGGCGGCGAACCGGGTCGTCACGCGGCTGCGAGACGACCGGGGCCTGAGACCGGACGGTCGAGCCTGCTGGGAGGTGACAGCACTCATACCGTCACCGCTCTCGCCAGTGACTTCTGCAGGTCTTCGAGATAACCGACCGTGAGCACCGTCAGATCGGCGACCCGACGCATTCCTGGGATGCTCTCGGGGTCGCAGACGATCGCGACGGACTCGACCCCGGGCGGAAAGGCGGATGCCGCCGCGCGAAGCTCAGTGATGCGCGTCGTCGACCCGACGACGAGGAACGCGACGGAAATGCCGGCCACCTGCTCGCCGGTGACGCGCGCCACATCGGTGATTCCGAGCGCCGCATCGTCGAAAGTGACGACGGCGAGCTCGTCGAGCAAACGTGTCCGGGTCACCGTGTTGAGAGATTTGACGGCGAGGGTCTTCCGTTTGGCGAACTCCGGCGTCCGCTCGCTGACAACGACCGACACCTCGCGGGCGTCACGGATTGCCCGGACCCCAAGTGAAGCGGCGACGCTCACGGCCAGTTCGAACTCCTCCTCGGTGGCGAAGTCCGCGTTCGCGAGACTCAACGCGATCATGAGGTGGCTACGACGGGTCTCTTCGAACTGCCGAACCATGTAGGTGCCGGCCTTGGCCGTGGACTTCCAGTGGATGTGTCGCCGTTCGTCGCCCGGCACGTACTCCCTCAGCGCATGGAAGGCGATGTCGCTGGATGAGAGATCTCGGGTCGGATTCCCTTCGAGGTCTCGGATCAGTCCGGTGCTGGTCGACGGAATGCCGATGGTGCGAGGGTGCACGAACAGTTCGATGACTTCGGTCCACTCGAGTTCACGCCGAGCCAGACCAATCGGGTCGCCACGAACGGTACGGACAGGGCCGATCGGGATGACACCCCGGCGCGAGGTGGGGACGGCGAAGGAATCTTCGATACTGCCGCCGCCGCGGAGGCCCGGGAGGCTGATCTCCGAGAGTCCTCGTCCGACGGGGATCTCCACGGTGACGCCGAGGACTCGACGTCGTGTCGGGTTGGTGATTGTCACTCTGCCCGTCGCCTCGTCGCCGACCGTGACACGGCGGTGGGGCAGGTCGAGGGTCATCGTGAAGGCGTTTCGCCCTACCGCGTAGGCAGCCGCCAGACAGAGCAGGACGGCGATGGCGAATCCGGTGGCCACGAGTTCGGTCCAGCCAAGGAGGTAGCCCGCGACGAGAGTGGCCGGAGCCAGGGCGAGCATGACCCATCCGACGCTCGTGATAACGGCGCTGGCGGCCCCTGCCCAGCGCGCCACAACCCTCGAGACGGCACGCCAGACGCGGACCAGGACGATGACCAGATCGGCGATGAAGCCCGTTCGGTTGCCGACGATACGGGTGCGAGCATTCGTCAGACCCTGCGTCGCGGTGCCGGAGAGCGTCTCCGAACGGGCAACCAACGCCTGCTGCCTCTCACGCTCCTGCCCTGAAGTGGTGGGCGACACCCGGGGTCGTGTCCGGCCCGCCGGACCGCCGCCACGTGCTCCGTCACCACGAGCGGCCAGGGTGCGGTTGCCCCGGGTCGCGTCGGACTCTCTCGTTGCGGCAGGTGGCGACGGCGGCCGGGCCTCGGGGGTGGGCAGGCTCATGAGGGTCTCAGGCGGAGATGCGTTCGGCCGGCGGCACGATCTCGATGAGGAGCTGGCTGATGATGCTCGACGGCGTGACCCCGTCGAACTCCGCTTCCGGGTCGAGAACGAGCCGGTGGGCGAGCACGGGTTCAGCAAGCAGCTTGACGTCATCCGGAGTGACGTAGTGCCGGCCGGTCGAGGCGGCGTAGGTCTTCGCGACACGCACGAGCGCGAGAGCCCCACGCACACTGACACCGAGCCGAACCTCGGGGGCGGTACGAGTGCCCTCGGTGATCCGGGCGACGTAGTCGAGCACGACAGGGTCGACATGCACCGTGCGAGCGAGCCTCGCCATCTCGGTGACGACGGCGGCTTCGACGATCGGTGAGAGCGAGCCCTCGTGAACCCGGATGGCGGAGCCTTCGAGGATGCGCAGGGTCGCGGCGTGATCGGGGTAACCGATCGAGGCTTTCATCACGAACCGGTCGAGCTGTGCTTCTGGGAGCCGATAGGTGCCGGCCTGCTCGATCGGGTTCTGAGTGGCGATCACCATGAACGGGGCGCCGACGGGGTGGCTCACTCCGTCGACCGTGACTCTCGACTCTTCCATCACTTCGAGGAGCGCGGACTGTGTTTTCGGGCTCGCCCGGTTGATTTCGTCCGCGAGGACGATGTTGGCGAAAATCGGCCCGGCGTGGAACTCGAACTCGCCGGAGCGCTGATCGTAGATGCTGACACCGGTGATGTCTCCCGGTAGGAGGTCGGGGGTGAACTGGATCCGTGAGCTTTCGCCCTGGACCGTCTGCGCGATCGCACGCGCCAGCGAGGTCTTCCCTGTGCCGGGGAAGTCTTCGAGAAGGAGGTGGCCCTCGCTCAGCAGGGCCGAGAACGCGAGTTTGATCACGAAGGATTTGCCGAGCAACACTTTGTCGACATTGGCGACCAGGCGCGCGAAGATGTCGGCGAACCACGTCGCTTGTTCCGGCGTCATGCTCATCTCGGCTGGTCCTTCGTCGTTCAGTCGCTGGTTGGTCTCGTGGCTACTGGGCGGTGCAGTCGGCGATTGCGCCCGTGGGATCCTGGTGACCCTGAACCGTAGCCTTGACGCGGACTTGCGTCGCACTGGTGGGCACCGTGCTGGTGGTGGTGAACGCGTTTCCGTTCGAGTCGTTGCTGACCCAGTGATCGATGCCCAGGAAGGGCTCGTTGAAGTCGACCGTATAGCCATCGGGCGTGACACCGTGGTCATTCGCAGGCGCGTTGACCGCGAGGGCTGCTCCGACGGTGCACTGGCCGATGGACGCACGGGTCGAGACCGGTGTGCCGCTTATCGTCGCGGTATCGGTCGAGCAGATGTTCCCGTCGCTAGTGCGGCAGGCTTTCACGGTCCAGGTCTGAGCGAGACCGTAGACGCTCTGGTCGGCGGAACTCGTCAGGAAGTCGCCGTTCTGGACCGTGATGCTGGCGCCGCTCCCGGTATTGGTGGCGACATACGACTGGGCGGTTCCCGTCGTCACTTGGAGCCCGCTGATCTGGACGTCGAAGTAACCGCTGCTATCGCCGCGGTCGACCACAGCCGCGGTTGCGCTGACGCCGCTCGGCGCCTGGAGGCTCTGCACGCTTGCCGGGCTGCTTGCCGTGCAGAAGTAGCCGTTGTCGGCATAGATGAAGTACGTGTACGTATTGAGATCGGAA
>JAODMX010000448.1 GCA_025464735.1 Frondihabitans sp.
ATCTCCTCTCCCGATTCAGGATCGGCGCCGACGGTGCGCGGCAGGTCGAGGAGACGCAGGGCAGTGTCGAGGTCGATCGAATCGACGTCCATCGACTTGAACAGAGAAGCCGTGCGCTCCTTGGGCAAGGCCTTCTTGGCCGGAGCCCTTTTGGCGGGTGCCTTCTTGGCCGGAGGCGCCTTGGTGAGCGTCGTCCCGGATTCGGTCGAGGCGGCGACCACCTCGGGTGCGGCCTCGATGATCTCTCCGGTCTCCGAGTCCACCGCGATGTCCGCGTCGACCTCAGAGACCTCGGCGACACGCTCCGTCACGTAAGGCCCGAATCGACCGTCTTTGGCGACGACCTCTTTGCCGGAGTCGGGGTTGACACCGAGGACGCGGTCTCCGATCACGGGAGCGTCGATGAGTTCACGGGCCTTGGCGGGCGTGAGTTCGTCAGGCGCCAGATCTTCGGGCACGTTGACGCGACGAGGGTTCTCAGGATCGATTCCGGGAGCCTCCAGGTACGGGCCGTAGCGCCCGATCCGAAGGGTCAGACCTTCGCCGATCGCAATCGAGTTGATGTCGCGCGCGTCGATCTCCCCGAGGTTGTCGACGACCGTGCGCAGTCCGCGATGCGACGCATTGCCGAAGTAGAAGCCCGTCAGCCACTCGACGCGATCGGCTTCGCCGCCCGCGATGAGGTCGAGGTCATCTTCCATGCTGGCAGTGAAGTCGTATTCCACGAGATCGCCGAAATAGTCTTCGAGCAATCTGACGACCGAGAAGGCGATCCAGTTGGGCACAAGTGCCGTGCCCCGGGGCGTGACATAACCACGGTCGACGATCGTCGACATGATCGCCGCGTAAGTCGAGGGCCGCCCGATACCGAGTTCCTCCAGCGTCTTGACCAGGCTCGCCTCGGTGTACCGCGGAGGAGCGCTCGTGTCGTGACCCTTGGCTTCGACGTCGTCGATGCCAAGGGTCTGCCCCTCTTTGAGGACGGGAAGCTTGGCATCGGCCGGCGAGGCGTCGGCGTGACGTTCTTCGTCTTGCCCCTCCTCGTAGGCTGCGAGGAAGCCACGGAAAGTGATGACTGTTCCGGTGGCGACGAACTCGGCGAGGGTACCCGGCTGGGCGCGCGGGGCGATGCCCTCCACGGCGTCGGCGGTGGTCGCCGCAACGACGACCGACGCGGTCGACCCCTTGGCGTCCGCCATCTGCGAGGAGACGGTGCGCTTCCAGATCAGGTCGTAGAGCTTCCAGTCGTTGCCGCGAAGCGTCCCCTCGAGCTGCGACGGCGTCTTGAAGGTGTCGCCGGAGGGGCGGATCGCCTCGTGCGCCTCCTGCGCGTTCTTGCTCTTGCCGGTGTAGACCCGCGGCTTCTCGGGAACGGTGTCGTTGCCGTAGAGCTTCTTCGCCTGCGAACGCGCGGCGTCGATCGCCTGCTGCGAGAGCGCAGGCGAGTCGGTACGCATATAGGTGATGTAGCCGTTCTCGTAGAGCGACTGGGCGACACTCATCGTCTGCCGTGCGGAGAACCGAAGCTTGCGCGCCGCCTCCTGCTGAAGCGTCGAGGTCGTGAAGGGCGCCGCCGGACGACGCGTGTAGGGCTTCGATTCGACGGACTGCACCCGGACGCCGACGTTCGGGCGGTAGAGTGCCGTGGCGAGAGCCTGCGCGGCCTCGGAATCGAGAGTGATCGCTTCACCCTTGAGGACTCCGCGATCGTCGAAGTCGCGGCCACTAGCAATACGACTGCCGTTGACACGAACCAGTCGCGAGGAGAACGGCGAGCGCTCGTCGGTGGGCGAGAAGGTCGCTGTCAGATCCCAGTAGCTGGCCGAGATGAACGCGAGACGCTCGCGTTCACGATCGACGACGAGTCGAGTCGCAGCCGACTGGACACGACCCGCCGACAGCCCCGGCCCGACCTTGCGCCACAGAACGGGCGAGACCTCGTAGCCGTAAAGCCGGTCGAGGATGCGGCGGGTCTCCTGTGCGTCGACCAGCGCGGTGTCGAGTTCGCGGGTATTCTCCTGCGCCTTCTGGATCGCGTCTTTGGTGATCTCGTGGAAGACCATCCGCTTGACCGGGACCTTGGGCTTCAGTTCTTGCAGCAGGTGCCACGCGATGGCCTCGCCCTCTCGGTCCTCATCAGTAGCGAGGTAGAGCTCGTCGGCACCCTTGAGCGCGCGTTTGAGGTCGGCGACGGTCTTCTTCTTCGCGTCGGAGACCACGTAGTAGGGCTCGAAGCCATTGTCGACATCGACGGAGAACTTGCCCATCAGGCCCTTTTTGAGCTCAGCGGGGAGGTTCTTGGGCTCGATGAGGTCGCGGATGTGGCCGACCGAGGCCAACACCTCGTATCCGCTGCCCAGATACTGGCCGATCGTTTTCGCCTTGGCAGGCGATTCGACGATGACCAGCTTCTTCGTGCCTGGCACGGGACTCCTTGAGTGATGAAAACTACTGCTTGCGAACTGCGCAAGCGGCTGGGGGTACGTGGAGCGACTCTGTTGCCAGCGGCAGCAGTGTCGAGGACACGTGTGTGTGTCGGTGTCCGACGGCCTCGTCGCCGAGACGATCGGTGTGATCGCGCGATGTTGGTGCATCCGACAGGCACACCATACACACACCAAGCCAGACTCTCGCTCCTCATTTCTTGGAAGCGTCAGTGGTGCTGCTTTCTTCCCAGCTCGGTTGACCGGCCGTCGCGGTCACTTCGATCGGCACACCGGAGAGCGTGGACGACACCGTGACAGTGACGGTCGAACCGTCGACGTCGCACGCCCCCAGACTCACCGAGTTGCTCTCGGCCAGGCGACTCGCCGCATCGCAGGGTTCTCCTGGAATCAGCCCCGAGGCCGCATCGGCAGCGGCAAGCGCGGCTGCATCGGCAGCTCCGCCGAGTCGGTGGCGTTCCACCAGGAGAGAGGCGGACCCTGCGACTGCCGCGGTCGTCGTAACACCGATGGCGAGAAGCGCCACCGCGATGACGGAGATCGCGCCAGAATCGGATCCTAAGCGACGCCCCACTTTGTCAGCCGTGTTCGTCCTGGGCGTACTCATAGGCCGCCCTCCGGCGCACAACTTCTCGCGCTCAACGGAATTGTTGCCGGAATCGGGCCGAGGGCGACGACTCGCTCGAGCCGCACACAGACGAGAGTCTCGCGCTCGACCGACATCGATGCGCCCGGGGCGAGCCGGTCAACGACTTCGGCAGCAAACGCGTCGTCGCCACGGCCGAGCGCCCTGGCCGAGAGGCCGGCGGCGTCGGCGAGCCGGATCGCGTCGGTAGCCACGGCGAGTGCGGCGACGCAGGCGCCGACGAGAAGGACAGCCATCGGCGCGACCAACGCGAACTCGGCCGACACGGATCCGCACTCCTGCCGCCAGCGCGTGCCTCGCCATCGGACGACATCGGACCGAACGGTGCCGGAGACAATCCGCACTCGTCAGCCGACCGTGAGCGCCTGACGCACGAGGTCGGTGAGGATGCCCTGCACCTCACCCGAGCGCATGATCGCCACGAGGAGGCCGGCGAACGACACGGCAGCCATGATCACGATCGCGTACTCGGCCGTCGCGGCCCCCGACTCGTCGAGAAGACGAATCACCCTGCGCCTTCGAGGACGGCTGCACCGTGGCCCGGCAGCGAAAGGCCCAAACGCACGAAGGACTGCCCGAAAGCGGGATGGAGAAGAAGAGGGAGCGGATGGCATATGACGGCCTTTCTCGAGACGGAGACGACGAGGTGATGCACCAGCCTGTCTCGGCCGGCCCGATCGCGCGGCCGTGCCGACGCATCTGTGGACAAGTCGTCACGCGCGGGCGGCTGTGGAGGAGAGGAGCGCGAGGAAGAGGGGGACGACTCCGACGAGGAGGAAGGCGGGGAGGATGCAGACGCCCAGCGGCAGCATCAGCAGGACCCCGAGCCGCTCGGCTGCCTTCCCCGCAGCGGCACGCGCATCGCGCCGTCGCTCGTCGGCTGCCGAGCGGAGGAGGGAGGCGGCCGGGATTCCAGCCCGTTCGGAGAGCCTGACCAGCACCGCGATCTCCTCCGGCGGGGTGGGCTCGTGAGCCTGACGACAGTAGGTCTGCAGGGCGTCTTCGACCCGGGCACGAGCGACTGCCCACGAGCCTCCGCCGCCGAGCGCGGTCGCGACGAGATCGAGATCGAGGCCCGGAACTACCGACGACGGGGCTGCCGACGCCACCAGACGTCGGTTCCAGCCGCGCGCGACGAGCACCAGCACCGTGGCCGACCCGAGACACCCCCACCCGACGGGTCTGGAGAGCAGTACGCCCGGCGTGTCGAGGCCGAGCGCAAGGCCGAGAAGGAGTCCGAGGGCGGGGAGCGCCAACACGACGCGCGACGTTGCGACCGGTCCACTCAACGCGACCTCGCCGTCCCGTCGCGCTTGCCCCACCGATCTCGACGATTCGGCAGCCGAGCGGAGACTCAGCGCGAGCGGCGCGCCCGTCTCCTCCGCGACCGACCAGGCCGCGGCCACCTGCCTCCATTCGTCGACCGAGGAGCTCCCGCCCGAGCTCGAACGCGATGCGGGCCGTCCACGGGTCCGCTCCCGCGACCCCGCCGCGAACGCGTCGACAATCGCCGGCGCACCGGGCTGACCGGCGGCGAGGGTCGCGGCCACTTCTGCGAACCCCGGATGCTGTGACACTGCGGCCAGATGTGACCACGCAGCGGCGGGAGGTACACCCGCTTCGAGGAGCACTGCGAGGCGATCGAGCACGAGCGCGGTCGCGGGCGGGTTGGAGTCGGGTGTGTCACGGATCCTGATTCGCCCGCGGAGCGCACGCCGCAGCATCATTCGGTCACGCCCGGCTCAGCACGGACGACGAGACGCCCGTCTCGGGCGAGCGCAAGTGCGGAGGCCCCGGCGACGCGACGCCCGCAGGGACCTCGCTCAAGATGCACCACGACGTCGAAGGCGCTCACCGCCTGCCGTGCCAGTGCTTCGGCCGAGAGTCCGGCCAGGGCACCGAGCGCCTCGAGGCGCGCCGGAACGCTCTCGATGCCGTTGGCGTGCAGTGTGCCCGCGCCGCCGTCATGCCCGGTGTTGAGCGCCGAGAGAAGTTCGCGGAGCTCTTCACCGCGGCATTCCCCGACGACCAGCCGATCGGGCCGCATCCGCAGCGCCTCGCGAACGAGACGGGCGAGATCGATCGTCCCCGCACCCTCGAGATTGGCCTGCCTCGTCTCCAGGGAGACGACATGCGGGTGCTCGATCCGAAGCTCGGCGACGTCCTCGATGGTCACTATGCGGTCCGAAGGCGAAGCCGCAGCGAGGAGTGCACCAAGAAGCGTCGTCTTGCCGCTCCCGGACGCGCCGGTCACGAGGACGTTGGAGCGTCGCTCGACATGCTCGACCAGCACCGACCGTGGAACCACAGTGAAGACGCCACCCGCCTCGAGGTCGTCGAGAGTGAGCTCTCGGATGCTGGGAGCACGAATCGACAGCAACGCACCGCCGCGCGAGACCGGCGGGAGAACCGCGTGCACTCGGATCCCGTCCGCCAACCGCACGTCGGCACAGGGCGTCGCCTCGTCGACATGGCGCCCTCCGAGAGCAACGAGGCCCACGGCGAGACGCCGGGCAGACTCGCGGTCGAGGTGAAGCGCTCGCACACGAACGGCACCCTCGCCCCGGTCGACCCACACGTCGCCGAGAGCGTTCACGAAGACGTCGGTAACCCGCGACTCACGCAGGAGAACGCCCAGCGGACCGAACTGTCGGGGTACATCTCGTTCTATCGCATTTTGTCCCCCGATCTGATCAGGTGGTGTCACCCGCGTCGAGCTCGGCGGAGGGGCCTCGACGACGAATCGCGCGGGCTGTGCTCGAGTGCCCACGGACGCGTCCCGGTGGGGGTGAGGGTCAGGAGTCGAAGTCATGCTCGACCGTAGGGTCATGACGATCCGGGGTAGACCGTTCTGCACACCCCCTTCCCTGAAACGACGCCGATGTCGGCACTGTGGAGGACAAGAGACGCGGGCCTCTCCACAGGCGAACGAAACGACGCCAGGCCGTCCTGACAGCACGACGAGGCGTTAAAAAGAGAGGGGCGGCACCTGTTGGGGGGAACGGGTGCCGCCACAGCAACGGACGATTGGGGGGAATCGTTGGCGTTGCTCGTCAGAACGAATCCGACTCGAATGAGTGTACCCCATCCGGCCGATCGCGCAAGAGACCGAAACCGGTTGCGCGAAGCATCCGGATCCGAGCCCCCTCGCTCTGCCCGCTTCGGAGGAACCTTGCCTCCGGAGTAGTCTTCCGAAGGGCCGCATTCACGTCTCGACCCTTGCCCAGACCACGCAATGACGCGGAAGGACCACATTGGCCGACAACATCGACAACCTGCTGACGGAGACACGCCGATTTGCCCCTGACGAGGGGTTCACGGCCCACGCCGTTGCCACGTCCGACCTCTACGATCGGGCCAAGGCGGATCGACTCGGGTTCTGGGCCGAGCAGTCCCGCGAGCTGCTCAGCTGGCAGAAACCGTTCACGCAGGTCCTCGACTGGACGAACCCGCCCTTCGCGAAGTGGTTCGCCGACGGCACGCTCAACGTCGCCTATAACTGCCTTGACAGGCATGTGGAGGCGGGCAACGGCGATCGCGTGGCCATCAACTGGGAAGGCGAGCCCGGAGACACGCGAACTATCACGTATGCCGAGCTCACGGCCGAGGTCAAGAAGGCGGCGAACGTTCTCACCTCGCTCGGCGTCCGTGCCGGCGACCGGGTCGTCATCTATCTGCCGCTGATCCCGGAGGCGATCGTCTCGATGCTGGCGGTGGCCCGCATTGGTGCGATCCACTCCGTCGTCTTCGGTGGTTTCAGTGCCGAGAGCATCCGGGCGCGGGTCGAAGACGCCGGGGCGAAGCTTGTCATCACGGCCGATGGCGGCTGGCGCAAGGGTCAGGTGTCGCCCCTCAAGCCGGCCGTCGACGAGGCGCTCGACGAAACCCGTCACGGGCTGAGCACCGTGGAGAAAGTCGTCGTCGTCAAGCGCGGCGAGAACGCGATCGCCTGGAACGAGGAACGCGACCTCTGGTGGCACGACCTCATGGCCGACGCCGCCCCCGAGCACGAGGCACAAGCCTTCGAGTCGGAGCACCCGCTCTTCATCCTTTACACCAGTGGCACGACCGGAAAGCCCAAGGGCATCCTGCACACCTCCGGTGGCTACCTCACGGGCGCCGCGTATAGCCACAAGAACGTCTTCGACCTGCACCCGGAGACCGACGTCTACTGGTCCACCGCGGACATCGGCTGGATCACCGGGCACACCTACGTCGTCTACGGTCCGCTGGCCAACGGGGCGACGCAGGTCGTCTACGAAGGCACGCCCGACTCCCCCGAGCCTGGCCGCTGGTGGGACCTCATCGAAAAATACAAGGTCTCACTTTTCTACGCCGCCCCGACCGCGATCCGAGGATTCATGAAGGCCGGGCGGCACATTCCCGCCGCCCGCGACCTGTCGTCTCTGCGCCTCCTGGGCAGCGTCGGCGAACCGATCAACCCCGAGGCCTGGATCTGGTACCGCGATGTCATCGGCGGGGAGCACACCCCGATCGTGGACACCTGGTGGCAGACCGAGACGGGTTCGATCATGATCTCGGCACTCCCCGGTATCACGACCTTGAAACCCGGATCCGCGCAGGTTCCTCTTCCAGGAATCTCGATCGACGTCGTCGATGACGACGGCAGGCCCGTGGGCAATGGCCAAGGCGGCCTCCTCGTCATCACGGAGCCGTGGCCCTCGATGCTTCGCGGCATCTGGGGCGACCCCGACCGCTACAAGGAGACCTACTGGGAGAAGTTCGAGAAGCAGGGCTACTACTTCGCCGGCGACGGGGCACGGAAGGACGAAGACGGGGACGTCTGGCTGCTTGGGCGAGTCGACGACGTGATGAACGTCTCCGGGCACCGTCTGTCGACCGCGGAGATCGAGTCAGCCCTCGTGTCCCACTCGATCGTCGCCGAGGCGGCCGTCGTCGGCGCGGCTGACGAGACGACCGGTCAAGCAGTCGTGGCCTTCGTGATTCTCCGCACCTCGCAGATCGATTCGCTGACTCCCGAGGAAGCCGTGAGGGCCCTCCGCGAGCACGTCGCCCACGAGATCGGGGCCATCGCAAAACCGAAACGGGTGCTGATCGTGGCGGAGCTACCGAAAACCCGCTCCGGCAAGATCATGCGTCGACTTCTCCGCGATGTCGCCGAGGGCCGCGAAATCGGCGACACCACGACCCTTGCAGACACGACGGTGATGCAGATCATCCACGAACAGGTCGGCTGACGCTGGCTACACCCCGGCTGGACACGCGAAAATGGCCGGTGTCCCACTGCCACGGCGGTGGGACACCGGCCATTTTCCGGTGTCTCGCTAGCGGACTTCTAGGACGAGCTCCACCTCGACCGGCGAGTCGAGGGGCAACACGGCGACACCGACCGCGCTGCGAGCGTGGACACCCGCCTCACCGAAGATCTCGCCGAGGACATTCGAGGCGCCGTTGATGACGCCCGGTTGACCGGTGAACGACGGGTCGGAGGCGACGAAGCCGACCACCTTGACGACGCGCACGACGCGGTCGAGGGAGCCGAGCACCGATTTCGCCGCAGACAAGGCGTTGAGGGCGGACTGGCGCGCAAGATCCTGCGCCGTCTCGGGGTCGATAAGACCCGGCGCATTGCCGACCTTGCCCGTCGCGGGCAACACCCCATCGACGAACGGCAGCTGCCCCGCCGTGTAGACGTACGAGCCCGTCACGATCGCTGGAACATAGGATCCGGCAGGGGTCGCGACAGCGGGAAGCGAGATTCCCAGCTCCGCCAGTCGGTCGTCGATCGACGTCATCAGGCAGCCTGCAGGGGTCGCTTGAGATAGGCGACGAGATTGCCTTCCGGCCCCTGGAGCACCTGCACCAGTTCCCATCCCTCCGATCCGAAGTTGTTCAAGATGGCAGTCGTGTTGTGCACGATGAGGGGGGCGGTGAAATACTCCCAGAGGACCATATTCGGCGTCCGTTCAGTCAGGTGGTGTGGTCGATCACTTACCCTAGGCCTATGTCTGCCCAAAATAAGAGGCCTACGTCTGTGCTTGGAGCCTTGTTCGGCTTCGTCGGATTCGCAGCTCTCGCCGGTCTTCTCGTCACCATTGGTGTGACGCCTGCGCTCGCGGTCTCCAGCGTCACCGCGTCCAGCTCGATCGGCATCTTTCAGAGCCTTCCCGAGTACATCTCGATCGGCCAGTTGCAGCAGCGCAACACCCTGTACGGTCAGCAGGGCGGCAAGGAGAAGGCTTTCGCGACGATCTACTCGCAGAACCGCGTCAACCTCAAGTGGGATGAGGTGTCTCCCTACCTCAAGAACGCCGCGGTGGCGGGCGAAGACAAGCGCTTCTACGAGCACGGCGGCGTCGACCTGACGTCGCTCGTACGCGCCGCGATCGGTTCGATCGCTGGCGGTTCTCTCGGTGACTCGGGCGGTGGGTCGACCCTGACGATGCAACTCGTTCGCAACATCCGGCTGGCCCAGGCGCAAGACATCAAAGATCCCACGAAGCAGGCAGCTGCCGTCGCCGACGCCAAAGAGGTGACAGTCGGACGCAAGCTGCAAGAGATGAAGTACGCGATCGGCCTCGAGAAGAAGTACACAAAAGACCAGATCCTGCTGGCGTATCTCAACATCGCCTACTTCGGCGACCAGGCGTATGGCGTCCAGGCCGCGGCGCAGCACTACTACGACAAGAACGCCAAAGACCTCACGCCAGCCGAGGCCGCCAGTCTCATCGCGATCGTACAGAACCCGACAAGTCGCGACCTCGCCACGTCCAAGAACTACGCGCAGAATGTCGCTCGCCGCAACGTCATTCTCACGAGCATGAACCAGCAAGGGTACCTGAACGCGAAAGACACCAACGTCGCGATCCATCAGTCACCCGCCAGCTATGTGAAGCTCACGCCCGCGACCCAGGGCTGCGCCGCGGTCACCTGGCCTGGAGCCCAGCAGTTCTGTGACTACGTGACCTCGGATGCCA
>JAODMX010000453.1 GCA_025464735.1 Frondihabitans sp.
CTGGCGGCGGCCTCCCAGCTCTCGCACCCGTTTCTGTCGCAACTCGAACGGGGCCTTGCTCGTCCGAGCCTCGTGTCGCTCGAACGCATTGCGCGCGCTCTCGCCTCATCGCAGATCGAGCTGCTCGCGGCGGTCGACGACGATGTGCCCGATGAAGCAACCACCGGCGGGGCTGTCGGACACCGTCAGGCTCCCGTGTCGCTGGTGCGCGCGACCGAGGGATCGCGAGGAACGTACGGAAAATCCGAGGCGCGACTGCTGGTCCACGGACGGCGACGATTTCACCCGATGGAGATCACTGGCGACGACAGCGACGCGGGTGACTACTTCTCGCACGACGAAGACGAGTTCATCCACGTCGTCGAGGGCACCGTGGTGGCCGACCTCGGCGATCAGGGCGTTCACGTGCTCACCACCGGCGACTCGCTCTATTTCGACGCTGGCACCCTGCACCGCTGGAGCGCACCCAAGGGGTCTTTCTACCGAATGTTCGTCGTCAAAGAGAAGCCGGCGACACTGTGAACGCGAAGGGGAACTCGGGGTCTGAGGTGCAGGGACTCCACGACACCGAGTTCGAGGTGCAGGTCGTGTCACGCACGCGGAGCGCCGAGGGTGTTGAGCTGTTCGAGCTGGCCGCTCTACCCGGCTCAACCCTCCCGGCCTGGACTCCAGGAGCTCACATCGACGTCGTCCTCCCGGACGGTGAGGTACGGCAGTATTCGCTCTCCGGTGCGCCGTCGTCTCCGACCTGGCGCATCGGAGTCCTGCGCGAGGCGGATGGGCGAGGCGGCTCCGTCTGGTTGCACGACGAACTCTCCGCAGGTGACCGACTCACGGTGGCCGGTCCTCGCAACCACTTCGAGTTCGAGCCGCACCGAGGCACCAGCTACCTGTTCGTGGCCGGCGGAATCGGCATCACGCCGATTTCCGCGATGGCTGAGGCTGCTGCCAAGGCAGGCGTGGGCTACTCGATCCACTACGCGGGACGCTCGCGCTCGACGATGGCGCTCCTTCCCGAACTCGCCTCCAAGCACGGTTCGCGCCTCGCCATCTACGCGGGAGACGAGGGAGTACGCCTCGACCTGGACGCCCTGTTCGCCGATCTGCCGCCGTTCACGACGACCTTCTGCTGCGGGCCGGCTCGTCTCATCGAGGCCATCGAAGCGGCTGCCGCCGGTCGGCAGCTCGTCGTCGAACGGTTCGAGCCCAAAGCGGTAGGGCAACCCGTGCTCAGCGAGGCCTTCGAAGTCGAGCTCGCGGCGACTGGCGTGACCGTCACAGTTGGCCCGGACCGCAGCATCCTGGAGCTCGCTGAGGAGGCGGGCGCGCTAGTCCTGTCGAGCTGTCGCGAGGGCACCTGCGGTACGTGCGAGACGGTAGTCCTCGAAGGCCAGGTCGACCACCGAGACTCGATCCTGACCCTCGACGAGCAGGCGGCCAATGACGTCATGTACGTCTGCGTGTCTCGTGCCGTCACTCCGCGGCTGGTGCTCGACCTGTAATTCGCGTGCGGAGCGCTCTCACCAGGTCGTACTCGTCTGCGCGAACGAGCTGGTAGTCGCGAACGACCACCTCCCCGGCCACGACGACGTGCCGCGGACGCCGGCCCGGATTAGCCCAGAGCAGCCCGGCCACCGGATCCGCCACCCCGGCGTCAGCCACGCCTGAGACGTCCCAGACGCAGAGGTCACCCGCTGCACCGTCTCGTAGGTGCCCGAGCTCGGGTCGGCCAAGCCCTGCTGCGCCTCCCGCCATCGCCATGCCGAGCACGGTTCGAGCGTTGAGCGGCGGCCCGACGAGCGGCGCCACCTGCAGCGCGAGGCGCGCGTCGGCGAGCAGATGCCCGGCGTCATTGCTGCCACCACCCGATGTCCCGAGCCCCACCGGGATCCCGACGGCCACCATCTTGCCCACCGGCGAGATGCCCCAACCCATCGGCAGATCGCAGCCCGGGGCGTGTGTTGCCGTGACGCCGGCCGCGGCGAGACGCGCTATCTCGTCGTCGGTGACGGCACAGAGATGAGCGATCGTAACGTCGGGGGCAAGCCACCCCCAGTCCTCGAGGAGGTCGAGGGGGCGTTTGCCGTAGCGTTCGAGGGCGATCGCGACGTCGACCTGCTCGTTGGCCTGGGTCCGGCGACGGAGACCGTACCGTGCTGCGACCGCGCCGAGCAGCTCGAAAGTCTCCTGGCTGTCGCTGTGAACGCCCGCCGGACCGACGGCGACCTGCAGGAGACCGTCGGCGCTGACGCCTCCGGCAGCACCGGGCACCAGTGTCTCGACGATGGCCTCGGCCGAGGCTGCGGCTTCCGCGGGGTCGTCACGGGCCGATCCGCGGACGAAAGCGAGCCGTGCGCCAAGCCGGCTGGCGGCTCCTGCCGTGGCGACCGCGATCGCGGTCTTGTCCTCGAGTGACACGGCCGTCGGCCAGTTGAGCTGGTGGTCGGCGACCGTTGTCACGCCGTTCAGGAGGCCCTCTGCAACACCGACAGCAGCCGAGACCTCGAGCAGCGATCCATCGATGCCGGCAGCCGCGTAGGCGTGAGCCATCACGGGGAGCCACTCGGCCATCGGAACGCCGCGGGTGCCGGGCAGGGTCCGAAACGCGCTCTGCAGCAGGTGGTGGTGGGAGTTGACGAGCCCCGGTGTGATGACGCAGCCGGAGGCGTCAAGAGTTTCCATCGCGTGCCCGCCAGCGGTCGGCACGTTGCCCGTCGTGACCACGCGGTCGCCGTCGAGGACGATGCTTCCGCCGTCGAGCTCGGTCGTTTCGTCGATCAGGAGACGCAGCGCGCCGGTGACTTCGAGCATGCCCCGATCTTCGCATCGTCGTGTGACGGGCGTGTGACGAGGAGGCCGGGTAGGTGAATGCCGTGAGCGTTGAATGGCGCTTACTGTATGCACAGCTGCGATTGAGTAGCCATTGTATGCGGTACGGGCTATTCTGTGCATACAAACGAGGGAGGTCGAGGCCGTGCGAGCGAGTGACCGCGCCTACTCGATCCTTCGCGGCGACATCCTCGACTGGTCGCTGCGACCCGGCGCCGTTCTGGCCGAGGTCGAGCAGTCGCTGCGTCTTGGCATCTCGCGCACCCCGGTTCGAGAGGCGTTGGCCCGCCTGGCCGCCGACGGACTCGTTGAGCCCCTCGGTGGTCGTGGCCTTGTCGTCACGCCGGTCTCCGACGCGAATGTCGTCGAACTCTTCGAGCTCCGCTCAGCACTCGAGCGCCAGGCAGCGGTGCTGGCGGCCTCGAGGCGAGACGTCGACGTCTTCGTCGCCCTCCGCGACGCCCTCAGCCGCTCTCCCGAACTCCTCGCCCAGGGCGAGCCGGGGCGGCGCGACTACTACGCACTCGTTCATCGCTTCGATGATGCGATCGACTCGTCGGTCGCAAACGCCTACCTGGTCGCGGCCCTCGCGGGCGTCCGCACGCACGTCGCGCGACTCAGGCGCCTGTCGCACGACAAGCCGGAGCGCCTGATCGAGGCGACGCGTGAGCACCTGCTCATCGTTGACGCGATCATCGCAGGCGACGCCCAGCTCGCCGGCGACGCGACCGCAGTGCACCTGCACAACAGCCTCCGGTCGATCCTGCTCTCGGCAGCCGAGCGCGACGCCTTCGACCGTGATATTCGCCCCCGTCAGAAAGAGACCCGATGAAGCTCCACGACGTTCGTGTCCACCGCAGCGACGAGATCTTTCCCCGCCAGGACCAACTGGCCTGGAAGATCGCGCAGGTGGCGAGCGATCCGGTCGAGGTCGCCGACGAGGTCGTCGAGATGGTTATCAACCGCACCATCGACAACGCCGCCGTCGCGGCGGCCTCCCTGAATCGAGCCAGCGCGACAGCGGCTCGCGGTCAAGCCGAGGCGCACGCGTTCTTCTCGCGAGCGGAGGCGAAGCGTGCAGGATCCACGGTGTTCGGCATCGAGGGACGCTTCAGCCCCGAGTGGGCCGCCTGGGCCAACGGCGTCGCTGTACGCGAGCTCGACTACCACGACACGTTCCTCGCTGCCGAGTACTCCCACCCCGGTGACAACATTCCCCCTGTCCTTGCGGTCGCCCAGCACGCCGAGCGCACGGGGCTCGACCTGGTGCGCGGGATCGCAACGGGCTACGAGATCCAGATCGACCTCGCGAGAGCGATCAGCCTGCACGAGCACAAGATCGACCACGTCGCCCACCTTGGGCCGAGCGCGACCGCCGGCATCGGAACACTGCTGGGTCTGCCCACCTCGACGATCTTCCAGGCCATAGGTCAGGCGCTTCATACGACGACGGCCACCCGGCAGTCGCGTAAGGGCGAGATCTCGAGCTGGAAGGCGTACGCCCCGGCATTGGCGGGCAAAGCTGCCATCGAGGCCGTCGACCGGGCCATGCGCGGTCAGACGAGTCCCACCCCGATCTACGAGGGCGAAGACGGGGTGATCGCCTGGATGCTCGACGGTGCCGACGCTAGCTACGAGGTGCCGCTGCCGGAGCAGGGCGAAGCCAAGAGGGCGATTCTCGACAGCTACACGAAGGAGCACTCGGCGGAGTACCAGGCGCAAGCCTGGATCGACCTGGCTCGACGGCTCGGCAACGAGCATCCTGCTCTCCGCAACGCGGACACTGTGGCGAGCGTGGTCATCCACACGTCGCATCACACCCACGTGGTGATCGGATCGGGGGCGAACGACCCCCAGAAATACGAACCCACCGCAAGCCGTGAGACCCTCGACCACTCCATTCCGTACATCTTCACCGTGGCTCTGCAGGATGGTCACTGGGACCATGATGACTCTTATACTGCTGCTCGAGCCGGCCGAGCCGACACGGTGCGGTTATGGAAGAAGGTCGTCACGACCGAGGATGCCGAGTGGACGCGTCGCTACCATTCGAATGATCCGGCCGAGAAGGCATTCGGCGGCCGTGTCGAAATCACCCTCACCGACGGGCAACGCATCGTCGACGAGATTGCCGTCGCCGACGCGCACCCTCTGGGCGCGCGACCCTTCGCCCGGGAGCAGTACGAAGCCAAGTTCCGGATGCTGGCCGCGCCGGTTCTCGACGAGGCCGAGATCGACCGCTTCCTCGGCGTCGCCGCGCGGCTGCCGTTCCTGAAGCCTCACGAGCTGGAGGGGCTGAACATCACGGCCCGCACCGGCATCCTGCTCACTCCTCCGGAAGGACTCTTCTGATGCTGTACTCCACCGTCACACCCGCCGACAAACGGAAAGAGCTCCGAGCAGCCCTGGCGAGCGGACGTCTGCTGCAGTTCCCGGGCGCGTTCAACCCCCTGTCGGCGAAGCTCATCGAAGACAAGCGGTTCGACGGCGTCTACGTCTCGGGTGCCGTGATCGCGGCCGACCTCGGCCTCCCCGACATCGGGCTCACGACCCTTACCGAGGTGGCCGGACGAGCGCAGCAGATCAGCCGCCTGACGAACCTCCCCACCCTCGTCGATGCGGATACCGGTTTCGGCGAGCCGATGAACGTCGCCCGAACCGTGCAGACCCTCGAAGATGCGGGAGTCGCCGGCCTTCACATCGAAGACCAGGTGAACCCGAAGCGCTGCGGGCATCTCGACGGCAAGGCGGTCGTCGACTCCGACACGGCGGTGAAGCGGATCCGGGCTGCCGTCGACGCGCGGCGCGATCCGAATCTCCTGATCATGGCGCGCACCGACATTCGGGCCATCGACGGTCTGGACGCCGCCATCGACCGGGCGAAGCAGCTCATCGACGCCGGGGCGGATGCCCTTTTCCCCGAGGCGATGGCGACGCTCTCCGAGTTCGACGCTGTGCGGAACGCGGTCGACGTGCCCGTGCTGGCCAACATCACCGAGTTCGGCAAGAGCGAGCTCTTCACGGCGACCCAGCTCGAGAGCGTCGGCATCAACATCGTCATCTACCCAGTAAGTCTTCTGCGCATCGCGATGGGGGCTGCCGAACGAGGCCTCGACGCGCTCCGGGCCGAGGGATCGCTGCAGTCCGAGGTCGCGGGCATGCAGACGCGTGCCCGCCTCTACGAGCTCCTCGACTACGAGGCGTACAACGCGTTCGACACCTCGCTCTACAACTTCTCGCTCTGACGAGTCGCCCCTGGTTAACGCGTCGCCGACGTGTCAACGACGCACCCGGTGGCGGACGAAACGCCCTGTAGACCTTGTTCTACATCGCCGCTAAACTGGCCGCGTGATGCGCATCCTCAGCGACTTTGACAAGAGGGAGTGGTCGCGAGAGAACCTCGGTGACCGCCTCTCCGTGGGCGTCCGCGAACTGAAGCAGAATGCTTCCCGGGTCATCGCCGAGGTCGAAGAAGACCATGAGATCCGCGTGGTCACGGTCAACGGTCGACCAGCAGCCGGGCTCGTTCCCCTCGAGGCTCTCGTGCCCGAGGCCGTCGCTCACGAGCTAGAACGAATCGGCATCAGCTCCGTCGAATTCGACGCCGGCATGGCGCGCTTCCCCATCGCGGCGATGAGTCAGGCTCAGGTGGCCGAGTGGCTTGCTGATGTCCGCGACGGTGACTCCGACGGCGAAATCATCGACCCGTGGGAGCGCGCAGGGTTGTGATTCTCCTCGACACCTCCGTCCTGCTCTCCTATGACGACGTGGTGATTCCGCCCGATGACTTCGTCTCTTCCGCCGTGGTGCTGGCCGAGCTGCATTTCGGCGTGGCTGCGGCGAAGAACCTGACCGTCCGAAACGCACGTCAGGCGCGATTGATTCGAATCCAGCGGACCGGGATCCAGTGGTTGCCGTTCACCGAATCGACGTCGTCTTTCCACGCCGAGCTAATGTCCGCGACACATCCTCAGGCTCCCGGCGAAGCCCGATCTCGCGACTTGATGATTGCGGCGACTGCCTACGAGCTCGGAGCCCAGCTCGCAACGCTGAACGTCGACGACTTCGCGTACGTCGGCTCCCTCGTCAGTATCATCCTGCCGACTGCGAAGCACGAGGCCTGAGGGCGACCGTCACGGCGAGCACCACGATCCCGATCGCCTCGATGACGACGGTTTCGGGCACGAGGGTGAAGGTCCAGGTCTCGGTGATTCCGAACAGGCCGACCGTTAGCGCGAGGAGGAGCGACAGCAGGCTGGCGATGAGAAACAGGA
>JAODMX010000457.1 GCA_025464735.1 Frondihabitans sp.
AGGCATCCCAGTTCATCGGGCTTCAGAACTACACCAAGCTCTTCGCCGATCCCGACTTCCCCAAGTCCGTCATCCTGACGTTGGTGTTTCTCTTCACGTCCGCCGTCGTCGGCCAGAATCTGGTCGGTCTCGGTCTCGCCCTTCTGATGCGCTCGGCGCATCGGGTGGTCCGAGGCATCGTCGGCACCTTCGTGGTCGCGGCCTGGGTTCTCCCGGAGATCGTCGCGGCCTTTTGCGCCTACGCCTTCTTCAACCAGACCGGCACTCTCAACACGGTGCTCGGTTGGTTCGGGATCCAGGGGGCCAACTGGCTCTACACCTTCCCGATGCTGTCGATCATCCTGGCCAACATCTGGCGCGGCACCGCATTCTCCATGCTGGTGTACGCGGCAGCCGTCCAGGAGGTGCCGGCCGAGATCACCGAGGCAGCCGAGGTCGACGGCGCCGGCGGTCTCAAGCGCCTGATCTATATCACGCTGCCTGTCATCCGGCGGAGCATCTCCACCAATCTCATGCTGACAACGCTGCAGACGCTGTCGGTCTTCACGCTCATCTTCGTCATGACCGGCGGTGGCCCCGGCACGGACAGTTCGACGCTTCCGATCCTCGCCTACCAGGAGGCGTTCAAGTTTTCGCAGCTCGGCTACGGCACGGCTATCGCCACGATCATGCTCCTCGTCGGTGCGGCGTTCTCGATCGTCTACATCCGTGCCCTCAAACCGGAGGTCGACTGACCATGGCAATGACTTCTCCCAGCGGTCGCAGCATGAAGGCGGTCTCGAACGTCGTCCTCGTCGTCGTTGCACTGTGCTTCGCGGTGCCCCTCGCCTGGCTCCTGCTCGCGTCGTTCGACAACTCGGCCACGCTGTCGATCAAGGTCCCGTCGCAGTTCACCTTCCAGAACTTCGAGAAGGTCCTGACTCCCGACATCTCGTTCATCCCGCTGCTCAACAGCCTGATCCTGTCGGGAGGCTGCGCGATCCTGACCGTGGTCGTGGCGATCCTCGCCGCCTATCCGCTCTCGCGGTATCGCATGCGCATCAACAAGCCCTTCCTCTACGGAGTGCTGTTCGGAACCTGCCTGCCCATCACCGCCATCATGGTGCCGGTCTACAGCCTCTTCGTCTCGCTCAACCTGATCGACTCGATCCCGGGCACGGTCTTCTTCCTGGCTGCCTCGAGTCTGCCAATGGCCATCTGGATGGCAAAGAACTTCATGGACTCCGTCCCGATCTCGCTCGAGGAGGCGGCCTGGACCGATGGCGCATCGATGTTGACGACGCTGACCCGCGTGGTCGTGCCGCTTATGCGGCCCGGCATCGCGGTGGTGTTCATCTTCGTGTTCATCCAGGCCTGGGGAAACTTCTTTGTCCCGTTCATCCTGCTGCTGAGCCCGGGCAACCAGCCTGCCGCCGTGAGCATCTTCAATTTCTTCGGTCAGTACGGCTCCGTCGCGTACGGTCAACTTGCCGCCTTCTCAATCGTCTACTCGGTCCCCGTCATCGCTCTCTACGTCGTGGTCTCAAGAACTTTGGGCGGTTCGTCCGCATTGGCGGGTGCCGTGAAGGGCTAGACGCACTCACACTCCCGAAGCTCACAGTTACCGATTCTCTGCCGTCCGCGGCATCCCAGGAGTAGAACTATGCACGACAACACCGCTCAGGTCGAAGCTCGCATCGACCGCTTCGTTCTCGAACGACTGATCCCCGCGGTGTACCGCCGCGTGACCCCGCTGACCATTGAAGCGTGGGAGGTGCCCGACGAGCCGGTGCCGTTCGTGGAGGCCCTCGGCCAGACGTTCGCCCCGTTCAGCGCCGGCACCCCGTGGAGCAAGCCCTGGGGCACGACGTGGTTCCATGTCACGGGCGAGGTGCCCGCGGGGTGGGGCGGTGAAGGCATCGCGATTGAGCTGCTCGTCGACCTCGGCTTCAGCACCCGCCAGCCAGGTTTCCAGGCCGAAGGGCTCGTTTATCGACCCGATGGCTCGATCGTCAAGGCGATTGAACCCTTGAACGGGTACGTCCCGCTCGACGTGGCTCCCGGTGACACCGTCGACTTCTACATTGAGGCCGCCTCGAACCCCGATGTCGGCGGCAACTACTTCTACATTCCGACGCCTCTCGGCGACAAGGCGACGGCAGGTACCGACCCGATCTACACGCTCGCGAGAATCGATCTCGTCGAACGCGATGTCGTCGTGTTCGAACTCGAGCGCGACACCTGGACGCTGCTGGGATTGATGCGCGAACTGGAGCCTTCCCTGCCTAGGAGGGCCGAGATCCTGCGGGCCCTCGAGCGGATGTGCGACGTGGTCGATCCCGACGACATCGCCACGACCGCGCACCTGGGGCGCGAGGCTCTTGCGGCTGTGCTCGCGTCCCCCGCCTACGCCAGTGCGCATCGGGCCATGGCCGTCGGCCACGCGCACATCGACTCCGCCTGGCTCTGGCCAACGCGCGAGACGATCCGCAAGTGCGCGCGAACATTCTCGAACGTGCTGCAGCTGATGGACGACGACCCCGACTTCGTGTTCGCCTGCTCGAGCGCCCAGCAGTTCGCCTGGGTGAAGGCCGGCTACCCCGAGCTCTTCGAGCGCATCCGCCAGCGCGTCGCCGAGGGCCGCTTTGTCCCGGTCGGCGGAATGTGGGTCGAGAGCGACACCAACATGCCCGGCGGCGAGGCTCTGGTTCGTCAGTTCGTCGCGGGCAAAGGCTTTTTCCTCCGCGAGTTCGACTTCGACCCGAAGGTGGTCTGGCTTCCTGACTCGTTCGGCTACACCGCGGCGCTGCCCCAGATCATGAAGGGCGCCGGATCCGACAGCTTCCTCACGCAGAAGATCTCCTGGAACGACACCAACCGGATGCCGCACCACACCTTCCTCTGGGAGGGAATCGACGGGTCACAGGTCTTCACGCACTTCCCGCCGAGCGACACCTACAACTCTGATCTGTCGGCGGCCGACCTCGCGCGTGCCCAGCGTCAGTACGCCGAGAAGGGCGCGTCGAACGTCTCGCTCGCTCTGTTCGGCTTCGGCGACGGTGGCGGTGGCCCCACCCGCGAGATGCTGGGCGCCGCCCACCGCGCGCGCGACCTCGAGGGCTCGCCCACCGTCGCGCTGGCGACTCCGCAGACCTTCTTCGACGAGGCGAAGGCCACCCTGGCGACCCCTTCGATCTGGGCTGGCGAGATGTACCTCGAGCTCCACCGGGGCACTTACACGTCGCAGGCCAAGACGAAGCAGGGCAACCGGCGCAGCGAGCACCTGCTGCGTGAAGCCGAACTGTGGAGTGCCACGGCCGCGGCGCGAGGCCTGCTCGACTACCCGTACGACGCCCTGCGGGAGATCTGGGAGACCGTGCTTCTGCAGCAGTTCCACGACATCCTGCCCGGATCATCGATCGCCTGGGTGCATCAGCAGGCGGAGGCGAACTACGCGCGGATCGAGGGCGAACTCGAGGAGCTCATCCAGGCGGCCCAGCGGGCGCTCGCCGGAACGGGTGACGCACGCCTCGTCTTCAACGGCGCGCCCGTCGCCTCGAGCGGAGTACCCGCGCTGGCCGCGACGTCGACGCAGTCTCCGACGACTGTAGCGCCGCAGCAGGGTGACGACGGCACCGTGTTGTCGAACGGACTCGTTGAGGCGCGCTTCGACGCTGCGGGTCTTCTCGTCTCGTTCGTCGATGTGGCCTCGGGGCGTGACCTCATTCCCCGCGGCGAGGTCGCCTCCCTGCTCCAGGTCTTTCGAGACACACCCAACCAGTGGGATGCGTGGGACGTCGACGTGCACTACCGCCGCAACCGGACCGAGCTCCGCACTCCGACGTCGGTCGAGGTGGCCGGCGACGTCCTCGAGGTGACTCACCCGTACAACGATTCACTCATCACGCAGCGGTACTGGCTCGCCGAGGGAGCGACCGAACTGCAGATCGAGACTGTGATCGATTGGCACGAGCACGAGAAGCTGCTCAAGCTGGCGTTCCCGCTCGACCTGCGCACCGATCTCGCCACCTCCGAGATCCAGTTCGGTCATGTGAAGCGTCCGACCTACGTCAACACCTCGTGGGATTACGCTCGCTTCGAGACGATCGCACACCGCTGGGTGCACGTGGGGGAGCCGGGCTTCGGAGCGACCGTCGCGAACGGCTCCACCTACGGGCACGACATCACCCGGTCGACGCGTGAGGATGGCGGCACGACGACCCTCGTGCGGGAGTCGCTGCTGCGCGCTCCACAGTTCCCCGATCCGCACGCCGATCAGGGCTTGCATGTGCTGCGCACCGCTCTCGGCATCGCCCCGGGCGTGCTCGATGCGGCGTCTGCCGGATACCGGATCAACCTTCCCGTGCGCACGATCGAGGGTGCGGCCGCCGACGCGGTCGCCCCGCTCGTGACCGTGTCGTCGCCCGCGGTCTTCGTCGAGGCCGTCAAGCTCGCCGAAGACCGCTCAGGCGATCTCGTCGTGCGTCTCTACGAGGCCGAGGGCGGTCGCGCTCGTGCGACGGTGGGCGTCGGAGTTCCGGTCGAGAGCGCGTGGACGACCGATCTCCTCGAGCGCGACCTCGAGGGTGCACGGTGGGCCGCCTCCGACCCGATCGAGCTGGAGTTGCGTCCCTTTGAGGTGGTGACGCTGCGCGTCCGTCGCGCCTGAGCCGCGCTCCCGCGCAGGGCTGCCGCGTCGCGGCAGGCCGCGCGCCGTTCAGGATCGGGGCCAAACTCGCCACAACCACCCACATCTGGGCTCAATTGGCAGGAATGGCCCTGATTCCGAACGGAGTTGGCCGATCAGCCCACTGGATGCGCCAACACTGAAGGGCCGACGTTGGCGATCCGGATCCGGCGCCCTCGGTCAGCCACGCCGGGTCACCGTCCACGTTCCCACGACCGTGGTGCCGTCTGCGCGCAGCAGGGGAACCGTGGTGTTGACGGGGGCGCCGACGTAGTCGCTGCGGGCGACGTAGCCCGACACAGCGCGACCATCGGCGGCGCGCCCGACGACGGCGACGAGCTGGGGAAGGCCTCGTCCGGCTATCGGCGGACCGTAGCTCTCGCCGCGGCCATTGACGCCCGCGGCTCCGACGACGAGCGGCCCCGCCTCCGTTCCACCTGCGAACCCCGTCTCGGGAGCACCCGTCGGCAGCGCGGTCGGCCGCACCGTCGGCGACACGTCGGCGCTGCTCGACGCGCCGGCACCCGAGGAGGGGTGGAGCAGTGACGCGACCGTCGCGCGCACCGACCCCATGCTTCCGCCGATGACGATCAGCACGGCGATGAGGAGCAGCGTTCCTGTGGCCGCGAAGAGGCTGATTCGCGAGGTCGAGCGCTCGGCGCGCACCGGCGCGCCATTCACCTCGGCCACGAGCAGCCGTCGGATCGCCGCGCTCCGCTCCGGGGAGAATTCGATGTCGCTCATGAGAGAAGTCCTTCCTCGACGGGCGCGTCGAGCGTCGCTCGCAGTCGTTTGCGCGCTCGGAACAGCCGCGCTCGGGCAGCGCCGGCCGTGAGCCCGAGTACTGACGCCGCCTCGGCGAGCGAGTACCCCTCGAGCGCCGTGAGGGCGAGGATCTGTGCGTCGACGCGGGGCAACTCGTCGAGGGCTCGGGCGAGGGCTCGATCGGTGTCCGCGAGGGGCAGCCTGCGGAGGGCATCTTCGGACGCGTCCGCCGCCGCCTCCTGCGCGGGAATCCGCAGGAGCACGCCCCGGTACCGACGTCTCGAACGGGCCGCGTTGCGCCCGACGTTGGTGGCGGTGACGATCAGCCAGGGAAGCACGGAATCGTCGACGACGTGGACAGAACCGCGCCGCCGCCAGAGTTCCAGGAAGACGACGGCCGTCGCATCCTCGGCATCGGCGTGCGACTCACCGAATCGAAGGAGGTGACGGAAGACGCGATCGCGGTGTTGATCGTAGAGCTCCCCGAACGCGTCACCGTCCCCCTGCAGGCTGGACGCCCAGAGGTCGGGCTCCGTCCTGGTCATGTTCCTCACGTCTCGTCATGTCCGCTGCACCCGCAAGCGTTACACGGAACGCGAGAAAAACTTCAGACGGTGACGCTGACCGCCTGGCACTCGGCGAGATCGGGCACGGCAGCCACGCCAGACAGGATGTGATCGTGCGGCTCTGCGCTCAGCGCCTCCGCCGAGAGTGCTCCGGTGAGCACGCCGACCGCGATCACGCCCGCGTTGCGCGCGGCACGAATGTCGACGACGGTGTCACCGGCGGCGAGCACGCGCGAGACCGACGTCGCACCGGTCAGCTCCATCGCGTGATGGATCATGTACGGGGCCGGCCGCCCGGCGACCACGTCGGTCTTCGTGACGATCGCGTCGACGGTGTCCGAGGCTAGAGGGC
>JAODMX010000527.1 GCA_025464735.1 Frondihabitans sp.
CGAACGAGTTCGCTTGTGGCCAGGCGCGATCCTGCGTGACCTCCCATGACGCGGCGTGAGACATCCGCAGAGTGAACGGGCACGATGGGGGCCATGAGCCGACAGATCCGCTTCAATGCCTTCGACATGAACTGTGTCGCCCACCAGTCCTCCGGGCTCTGGCGGCATCCGCGAGACAGGTCGCGCCACTACAACGACATCGAGTACTGGACGAACCTCGCGCAGCTGCTCGAGTCAGGAACGTTCGACGGGATCTTCATCGCCGACGTCCTCGGCACCTACGACGTGTACGGCGGCAACAACATCGCCGCCATCCGTAACGGGGCCCAGGTACCCGTGAACGACCCGGTGCTGCTCATCTCGGCGATGGCCGCTGTGACGAAAAACCTCGGGTTCGGTGTCACGGCCGGCACCGCGTATGAACACCCATATCCGTTCGCCCGCCGGATGTCGACCCTCGACCATCTCACGAAGGGCCGCGTGGGCTGGAACGTCGTGACGGGTTACCTCCCGAGCGCCGCTCGCAACATGGGCCACGACGACCAGCTCGAGCACGATGCCCGTTACGACGTCGCCAGCGAGTACCTCGACGTGCTTTACAAGCTTTGGGAGGGTTCCTGGGAAGACGACGCGGTCGTCGAGGATCGCGAGGGCGGCGTCTTCACCGACCCGGCCAAGGTGCACGAGATCGGTCACGCGGGTGAGCACTATACGGTGCGAGGAATCCACCTGTCGGAGCCGAGCATCCAACGCTCCCCCGTCATCTACCAGGCCGGTGCCTCGCCGCGCGGCGTGGCGTTCGCGGCCGACAACGCCGAAGCCATCTTCGTGTCGGCACCGACGACCAGCGTGCTGGCTTCAACGGTGAAGCGGATCCGGGACGCCCTCGAGGAGGCGGGCCGCGACCGCCACGCGGCGAAGATCTACACCCTCCTCACGATCATCACCGATGAGACGCATGACAAGGCCGTTGCCAAGTACGACGACTATCTGCAGTACGCCAGCGAGGAGGGTGCTCTCGTCTTCATGTCGGGCTGGACGGGCATCGACCTCTCGCAGTATGACCTCGACGAGCCGGTCTCCGGGGTGCAAGGCAACGCGATTCAATCGGTGCTCCAGAACTTCGCGGAGTCGACGGCGACCGACGGCCACGAGTGGACAGTGCGTGACATCGCGCACTTCGGGGCAATCGGTGGCCTTGGGCCCCTTTTCGTCGGATCCGGAGGGGAGGTCGCCGACCATTTGCAGGCTCTCGTCGCCGAGACCGACGTCGATGGTTTCAATCTCGCGTACGCCGTCTCCCCCGGCACCTGGGAGGACGTCATCGAGTTCGTGATCCCCGAGCTGCGGGCACGAGGTGTCTATCCCGATGCCTACGAGCCCGGCAGCCTGCGTCAGAAGCTGCACGGCCGCGGTGACCGCCTGCCCGAGGATCACCGTGGCGCGACGTTCCGTCTCGGCGGCAGCCGGTCGACTTCGACGGGTTCCGTCGCCGACAAGGCTGCCGCCGTCGCGACCTCCTAGCGACTCGACGTCAGCGGCTGACGAAAGGGCCCCGACAGCCGAAGCTGTCGGGGCCCTTTCGGTGCGGAGGAGCTAGGCGCGCTCGTCGAGGAGGACGTAGCCCTCTTCGCCGTGCACGGCCGTGTCGATACCGGCGATCTCGTCCTCGTTGGTGATGCGGAAGCCCATCGTCTTCTGGATGCCCCAGCCGATGGCGAATGCAAGTGCAAACGAGTACACCATCACGACAAGCGCCGCGAGAGCTTGGACACCCAATTGGTGGAACCCACCGCCGTAGATGAGGCCAACACCACCCGGGTGGTCGGTGGTGGTCTGGTAGGCGAAGAAGCCGATGAACAGGGTTCCGACGATTCCACCGACGAGGTGGACACCCACGACGTCGAGCGAGTCGTCGAAGCCGAGCTTGAACTTCAGGTCGATGGCCACACAGCAGATAGCGCCCGAGACGATGCCGAGCACGATGCCCCAGAACGGTGTCAGAGCGGCACAGGCCGGGGTGATCGCGACCAGACCGGTGACCGCGCCCGAAGCGGCGCCGACGGAGGTGGCCTTGCCGTCCTTGATCTTCTCGACGATCAGCCAGCCGAGGATGGCAGCGGCGGGAGCGGCGAGCGTGTTAATGAAGGCGACCGACGCGGTTCCGTCAGCACCGAGCTCGGATCCGGCGTTGAATCCGAACCAGCCGAACCAGAGGAGGCCGGCACCCAGCATCACGAAGGGAGGGTTGTGCGGCTTGTAGGCGCCCTTGGCGAAGCCGACACGCTTGCCGAGGACGAGCGCCAGGGCCAGACCTGCCGACCCGGCGTCGATGTGGACAGCTGTACCGCCCGCAAAGTCGATCAACCCCATGTGCGCGAGCCAGCCACCGTTGGTGGTCTTGGTCGGAAGGTTGAAGACCCAGTTGGCGACCGGGAAGTAGACGACGGTCGCCCAGATGCCGGCGAAGACCATCCACGCTCCGAACTTCGCGCGGTCGGCGATCGCGCCGGAGATGAGGGCGACGGTGATGATGGCGAATGTCGCCTGGAAGGCGGCGAACGCCAGCTGAGGATAGGGGCCGGCCGCCGCAGTGGTGGCGTGGGCGTTGTCGACGAGCGAGTTCAGGCTGAACATGCCCGGGTCGATGCCCCAGAGGCCCTCGATACCGTGGAACGTGCTCGTGTTGTTGTTCGAGAATGCGATGGAGAAGCCGTACAGCACCCAGAGGACGGCGATGAGGCCGATCGCTCCGAAGCTGAGCATCATCATGCTGATAACGCTCTTGGCCTTGACGAGCCCCCCGTAGAAGAAGGCGAGGCCCGGTGTCATCAACAGCACCATTGCGGCTGTAATTAGGACATAACCGGTTTGTCCTTGGTCGAACATCTGGTGTCACCTCTCAGTTGTGCAGTGCGGGATCCCCGGCGCAATCGATTCAAGGTGTTCGGGGTTGTCGACGGCGCCGCCTCGGGATATCGCTCATCCTGGCGGTCGGAC
>JAODMX010000536.1 GCA_025464735.1 Frondihabitans sp.
CCGTCCGGCTTACGGGTCCCTTCTTCGAGATCGGCCCGAAGAACTTCCTTCGACGCGTCCAGCTCGAAGCCCTCGTCCGGGCTGCCGGGCTCGCGGCTGTCGACTTCGGCGTGACCGTGGTCGTCACCGTTCCCACAGCACTCGTCGCGCCCATCGCCGATCTCCGGGCCGGGGTGCTCGTCTTCGCTCAGGGGGTGGCCGCAGATCTTCCGGGGCCGTCGGTGGGCGTCGTCACGGTGGAGTCTCTTGTCGACGCCGGCGCCGACGGCGTGATGCTGAACCATGACAGCAATCCCCTCGACGACGAGACGCTGACTCGCACCGTTGCCCGGTCGCACGGCGGTGGACTGGCGACGATCGTCTGCGCCTCATCGGCCGCCGACAGCCTGCGTTTCGCCGCACTCGGTCCGAGCGCCGTCCTCTTCGAGCCGCCAGCCCTGATCGGGACTGCAAGTGACGGGCCGCGCGACTGGATCCAGAGCGCCAACCGAGAAGTCCGGCAGCAGTATCCCGACGTGCTCATGATGCACGCCGGAGGGGTCGGAACACCGGCGATCGCTCGCTCCATCATGGCGGCCGGCGCCGACGGCACCGGCTCGACGAGCGGAGTTCTGACCGCCCCCGACCCACGCGCCGCAGCGCGGCTCTTCATCGCCGCGGCCCGAGCCGGCTGGGACGACCACCGAACCGACTCGGCGAACTCATCCACGAACCACCACCAAGAAGGAGAACCCTCATGAACATCAACTTCGCGGGTAAGACCGCCGTCGTGACCGGAGGAGGACGCGGCATCGGGCTGACGGTCGCTCGGTCCCTGGCCGCCGATGGCGCGGACGTCGCCCTGCTTGATCTCCTCGACAACGTCGAGGACACGGCTCAGCAGATCGCCGACGAGTTCGGTGTGCGGGCATTCGGTCAGCGTCTCGACGTCACCGACCAGGACGCGACGAACGCTGCCTTCGCTGCGATCAGCGAGCGGCTCAGTGTCCCGCAGGTTCTCCTGACGGCGGCAGGCATCGAGATCAACGGGGACTCGATTGACGTGTCGGCCCGCGACTGGCGCAAGGTCATCGACGTCAATCTGACCGGCACCTTCTTCTCCGCGCAGGCGTTCGGTCGTGGCCTACTTGCGGCAGGTTTGCCCGGGAGCGCCGTCCTTGTCGCGTCGATGTCCGGATCCATCGTGAACGTGCCTCAGTGGGCCGCGTCCTACAACTCGTCCAAGGCGGCGGTCGCGCACCTCGGCAAGTCTCTTGCCGTCGAATGGGCGGCAGCGGGCATTCGAGTCAACTCGATGGCCCCCGGCTACGTCCTGACCGATCTGACCCAGCAGATCATCGATCGCGAGCCGGCTCTTCTCGAGGACTGGATCTCTCGGATCCCACAGGGCCGAATGGCGACACCGGCTGACCTGACAGGGTTGGTGAGCTTTCTCGCCTCGGATGCATCCAGTTACCTGACCGGACAACAGATCACCATCGACGGCGGCTACACCTCGATTTAGCCGATAGTGTCCGGTCGTATGACTGCCATTCCGTGGAGCGCTGGGCGCTGGACACATCCACCCGTCGCGGTTCGCGAAGACGAGACCCGACTCCGGGTGATCGCCGCGGAGGGCAGCGACGCGTGGAGGATCACGTCGTACGGGTTCATCCACGACGACGAACATGCCCTGGTCGCGCCGCTCGGATCAGAGTTCGGTCTCGAGGTGACGTTCGCGGCGGACTTCTCGGAACAGTTCGATCAGGCGGGCGTCTTCCTCCGCGCTTCCGACAGGCACTGGGTGAAGGCCGGGGTCGAGTTCGCCGACGGCACCCTCCAAGTGGGAGCGGTCGTGACGAACGAGGTGTCCGACTGGTCGGTTGCGCCCGTTCCTACCTGGAGCGGCGCACTCGTAACCATTCGCGTCAGCCGCTCGGGCGATGCACTCACTGTTCGCGCCAGAGCAGACGACGGGCCGTTCCGTCTCGTGCGGGTGGTGCCGCTCGATCCGGCAACGACGCTCGAGGGCGGCCCGTTCTGTTGCGCCCCGACGCGCGCCGGGCTGGAGGTCGTCTTCCACGGCTGGCGCGTCACGGATCCGGATGGCTCATTGCATTGACCGACACTCGCCGACGGTAGACTGTTAAGTCAGCCTTATCACTGGTCCGTAGTCGGCGAGGGGTCCATGAGTTCGAACAACGTCACGCTCAAGCAGCTCCAGTACTTTGCCGTGCTGGGTCGCGAACTGAGCTACCGTCGCGCTGCCGAGGTGCTGTTCATCTCGCAGCCCGCGATCTCACTGGCCATCAAGCAGCTCGAACGCGAACTCGGCGTCCAGCTCCTGTTCCGCGATACCCGCTCCGTCGCCCTCACCGAAGCGGGACGGTCGTGGCTACCGAAGGTCGAAAACGCCCTCGCGGGCGTGAACGAGGTCATCGACGAAATGACCGACTGGTCGCGGGGGCTTCGGGGAACCCTTCGAATCGGATACCTGATCGGAACAGGCGCGGACCTCCTGAGCCGGTTCGTCACACAGTTCGAAGCGCAACACCCCGACATCGCGGTGGAGGCGGTCGAGTTCGACTTCGCTGACCCCACCGCCGGGCTGTCGTCGCGCAAGGTGGACGTCGCGCTCGTCCGCCCGCCCCTCGCGCTCGACGGATGCGCCATGATCACCGTCGCCAAGGAGACCTGGGTCACGTGTCTTTCCCGGGAGCACCGGTTCGCCGGCCGGGAGTCGCTCTCGATCGGTGAGCTGCTCGACGAACCGATCATCGCCGCCCCCCTGAGTGCCGGATCCTGGCGCGACTACTGGATCGCGGCCGACGCCCGCGGCGATCAGCCGGCTCATGTCGCCGGCACGGCATCGACCTACGAGACCGAGTTCACTGCCGTATCGCGGGGCATCGGCATCAGCTTCACCACCTCGGGTGCCAGCAGGGACTACCAGCGCCCCGGCATCGTCTTCGTGCCTATCCGCGACCGCGAGCCCACCTACGTCGCACTGGCGTGGCCCAAAGAGGTCGTCTCGGGGCCGGTCGCGAGCTTCGTCTCGCTCGTCCAGCAGTCGGCCCTCCTCGCCGATGACCCCGGCGTGTCACTTCGCCGCTGATTCTCGCGTCCAGGCGGCGCAGGTGTCTCAGCCGACCGCGGTGCGCTTCAACGTACGGTCGAGGAACGTGATCAGCAGCAGCACGATGCTCACGCCGAGCATGATCCAGCCGATGACGCCGACACCCGCGTCGGTGGCGTGCTCGCGGAACACGATGCCGATGATCGCCGACGAGGCGATGGATCCGATGTACCCGAATGAGCGCAACAGGCCGGATGCGGTGCCGAGCTGCTCGCCGGCGGCTTGGGTGTAGAGGGCCGTCTGGTTGCCGCTGATGCCCGCTCCCGTTGCGAGGCCGATGAGGAGGGTGACGATCAGCGTGAGTACGAGCCAGGCGTCGGTGTGGAGGAACAGAACGGCTACTCCGGCGGCGATGCACGCGACCGCGGCCAGCAGTAGGGGGCCGCGGATCAGGTTGCGGCGTGACACCGGGACCACCACGATGCCGGCCACGAGTGTCATCGGCAGCAGGAGGAGGCCCGCGCCGAGACCGGAGAGGCTCCTGGTGGCTTCGAGCCACTGCGTGATGCCGTAGAGCACGACGTAGCTGCAGAGGTTGACGATCGCGAATCGGAGGTAGGTGCGCGTCAGCGCCCGGTTGGTGGCGAGGAGACGCACGTCGAAGAACGGCGTTGCGGCTCTGCGCTCCCAGAAGACCAGCGCGACTGCGAGGATGACGGTGGCGATCAGGAAGATCCAATTGGCGTTTGGCAGCGATGAGAGGAAGAACAGCAGCGATGTCATGGCGGCCGCGAAGCCGACGATTCCCGTCACGTCCAGCGACGACGCGATCTCGCCGGCACTCCGACGTTTCGTCGCCAGGGCGTCCTTCGGGATCCAGAGCAGCGCAGCGATGAGCGCAATGACGGCGACGGGCACGTTGACGAAGAACACCGCGCGCCAGCCGAAGAGCGCAACCAGGACTCCGCCGATCGGCAGGCCCAGCGATGCGGTCACGACCCCTGCGATCTGGAGGCCGCCGAGAACGCCGCCCGGTGGTTTCTCGAGCCCGGCAGCCTGGGCGCGACGACGGATCAGCAGCATCGCGGTGGGGTAGGCGCACGACGTGCCCAACCCGATGAGGACTCGGCTGACCAGCAGGAGGGTCAGCGATGGCGCGAATCCGCCGACGACGCCGCCGAGGAGAACGAGCAGGATCCCGACCAGGAAGACGCGTCGAGGCCCGAAGACCTCTGCCGCCTTCCCAGCTGTCGGCTGTGCGATCGTCGTCGCCACGTAGAGCGCGGAGACGAGCGTTGCCGTCTGCCCGACAGGCACGTGCACGCCGAGGGCGATCGGAACGAGAGCCGTCGCGATCATCGAGCTGTTGATTGGGTTGAGCGCCGAGCCGAGGAAGAGCGGGGTGGTGAACCGCCAGGAGAAGGGGGTGCCCTGGATCGCGGTGGCGGGTGGGGTATTTGCAGACATGGGGGTCTCCGATGGTGCGCCCGAGCGCGCCTGAGGTCGCGGCCACGCTCCGTGGTCGCGTACTGGATGGGTGAGGTTAGAGAAGTTCGGCGAGCCGTTGGAGCAGGGGAGCGGCGGAGCGGATCTGCTCCATCTCGTCGGAGGTGAAGTGGTTGTCGAGGGCGAGAGCAATGCGGTCCGTCAGCTCTCCGCGGCCGGTGCGAACGACTCTCGTTCCGTCGTCGGTGATGGTGAGGATGGAGCGTCGCCCGTCGGAGGGATCGGGCGAGCGCTCGAGCAGCTTGCGCGACTCGAGTGTAGAGACGGTCACGCCCATCGCCTGCGGCGAGATCTCTTCCCACCGTGCGAGGCCTGCCGTTGTGTCAGGACCATGGCGGTCGAGACGCGACAGCACCGATCGCTCCGGGAGCGTGACTTCGGATTTCTTGCTTTCGCGGACACGGCGGGTGAACAGGCTGACCGTCGCATGCACAGTGGCGGCGGTAGTTTGCGCCTCGTCTCCTGAAGTCATATTAGAAGCTTAGACTTGCAAATCTCACTTGGCAATCTCGATCAGGATCGTGCTTGCACGACGTCTTGCGTTCCGAAGAGGCCCCTGCCCCGATCCGAGAGAGTGTCGAATGCCGAGGAGACGGACACCGGGGCGGTCGCGTCGGGTTCGAAACGCGCCAGGACGACGCCCAGGATCCCGAGCCCGGTCGGAGTCGGGGGCTGCGATCGCGCGACAGCGAGGGGGGCCGGGATCTGGGGAACGGTGGGGATGGCGAGCACGGGCCAGGTGTCCGCAGCCCGCGGTGTCGTCCTGTTCAGCGCCGGAGTCAAGGGGAGGGAGGCGACGTCGCGATCCGTGAGCGGTGCTAGCCCGTGCTGCGCGGAAACTGTCGCGATGACGGAGGTGTGATCGACCTGATCGTTGATGACAGTGCCGGCGTCGGTCCACGCGGAGACGACGATCGACGGAACGCGGCAGCCGAGGCGATCGAAGCTGAAGCCGCCCTCGCCGACTCGCCCGTCCGGCGGTGTCGCGCGTGGCGGCGGGACGTGGTCATACAGTCCGCCGGCCTCGTCGAAGGTGATGATGAGAGTTGTGTTGTCGGCGTTGGAGCCGCCCGCGGTAGCGCTGCGCCTGATGGCCTCGTAGACGTCGGCGACGAGTGCCTCACCCGCGAGCATGTCGGCGACGCCCTGATTGAACGGCGTCTGCCCCTCGCGCGCGACGGTGCCCGGTGCGGTCGTCGGTGGGTGGAGGCTGTTGCGGTTGAAGATCATTCGCGGCTCGATGAACGAGTAGGCGGGAAGTCGCCCGGTGCGCGCGTCCGTCTCGAATTGGGCCATGCTGCGGAAGTTGCTTTGCCAGTACGGTTCGATCGACGGCGCGGCGAGGATCCCGGTCAGCGACACCGCCTGCGTCTCGTCGTAGTAGACGCGCCAGGGGAGCCCTGCGTCCTCGAGCCGGTTGAAGAGTGTGGGCACCGCGGGTGCATCGAGCCACTTCTGGTAGCCGCCGTGGGCGGCATTCGTGACGAATCCGTGCGAGGTCGCGGCATGGAAGAACGATCGGTTGCAGAAGGTGTTGGAGGGCACCGCAGAGAACCAGTGATCGAACACGCCGAACGACGTGGCGAGGGTCGTAAGGACCGGGAGGGCGTCGCGGGCAAACCCTCCCATCACCTGTCGGGCGTCGGCCAGCGACGCCGCATGGCCGTGGATCGCGCGGTAGTTGTCTTCGTAGTCTGTGACGAATCCGGTCATGGTCGCGGTCCCGCCAGGTCGTCGGGCACCGAAGAGTTGACGATCGACGTGGGTGAGATCTTCCCCCGCGTTGGTCGTCGGCTGGAGCAGCACCGTGTCGCGGCTCCCCGAGTACGGGTAGGCGGGCACGACGGTGCCGTCGGCTGCGACGTTGAACGATGGGTGCTGGTAGAGCCCTGCCACCTGCTGACCCGGCCTGAGCTCGGAGTCGCGATACAGCCATCCGAGCAGGTGGTCGTAGGACCGATTCTCGAGCATCAGGACGACGATGTGGTCGAAAGCGGGGTTCTTCGCGGGGTGCAGGTGCCCTTGCCCCTCCGTGATGACGTTCGGATTTCCGGAGAACAGCCGGGTGCCCGCGGATCCCGCAGTGAAGAGACCGGCGGCACCCAATCCGGCACCCTTCAGAAATGTGCGACGATCGATTCCCTGCCCGACGCCGCGCGTGGCCATGGGATCACACGACCCAGCGGCGTGCACCCGGTGTCGCCCGCGCGGCACCCGTGGCGTCGAAGGTGAGCACGTCGATGTCGTGGGCTGCCGTGAGACGGTCGAGGTCCTCTTCGTCGCCGGCGGCGATTGCCGTCGCGATGACGTCAGCGGTGACGATATCGTCCGCGATCACCGTGACCTGGGTGAACGCCTCGGATCCTCTCCGCCAGATGTGTTGACCACGCTCTGCCGTTCCCGAGGTGGCGACGGCGCAACGGGTCCCCGTCAGTTCGACGAGCCCGGCGAGGCGATCGCGGAGCGACGGATCAACGACACCGACGCTCCACGGGGAGCCCTCGTGGCTCCCGCGTGCGAGAACGTCGCCGCCGACGTTGAGAAGCCAGGCGTCCGCTCGGTCGTCCAGTCGCAGAGCGGCGTCGGCCATCGCCAGGGCCTTCACGACACCGGAGAGGTCGATGACGCCGTCGGGTCGATGAGGCGTGAAGGCGCCGGCGGTGCGATTGCGCCAGTCGATGGCCACGGAGTAGGCGTCCCGGACCGACGTCTCGGCACCCGCCAGAGTCAGCTCTCCCTGCCGGATCCGACTAAGGGCGGAGTCGTCGTCGTAAAGGCTGAACATCTGATCGTACGAGCGAAAGACGGCCTCGACCGCCTCGAGATCGTCGCCCGAGAGTGCTCCATCGGAGGACCGCAGGCTGACGACGGTTCCCATCGTGCCGAAGACGTGGACCGTCATAGCCCGGCCTTGTTGATCGCCGACTGCAGAGAGGTGATGTACCCCTCGCTGGTGAAGGTTGCCCCGCTGACGGATTGGATATTTGCGGATTGCGCGCTGATCGCCTCGGTCCGCAAAATCGGTGTCGCGTAGTTGCTGATCTCGACCGAGCGTCCACCCTGGTCGGTCACCTGGAGTGCCTTGACGTCGGTGATCTTGCCGGCGGAGACGACGATCTCCACCTGGACGGGCCCGTACTGGGTCTGGGCCGTGGTGCCTGGAACGTCCCCGAAGCGGTCGAGGCTCCTGAAGACGGCTTGCCGGTCGACGGGGTGGACGACGGCGTCGATGACGCGCCAGGCGAAGTCGACGGAGTCGTGCCTCCCGCCGAGGAACCGCCGGAGGTACCCGCGGCCGGGGTCGTCGTGGTCGTTGTCGCGGCGACCTGGGCCGCCCCGATCTGCCAACCGATGACAAGGACCGCGGCGGAGGAGACGATGCCACCGGCGACGGCGCGCGCTCTCATGCGTTGAACCTTTCCTGGTGGATCTGGTGCTCGGGCACTCCTGCGATCCGGGCGTCGCGGACGACGAGATCCGTCCAGGCCTGTGGGCCGCAGACGTAGAGGTCCGATTCAAGGAGGTGGGGAAACGTTGACGCGAGCGTCACGCCGCGGTTCCAGTCCTCGGCGGACTGCCATGCGTCGCCGTGAGCTGGACGAGGGCCGATCATGCCGAAGATTTCGCTCTTCGTGTCGCGCGCGAGAGCGGCGACCTCGTTCCAGAGGTAGCGCTGATCGGGATCCGACCCGCGAAGCAGGATCGCGGCCTCGTGAGGGCGCAGGTGGGAGTCCTCGAGCAGCGATCGGATGGGAGTGATTCCGATTCCGGAGGCGATGAGCGTCAGATAGGGCGCTGTTCGCGCCTTCGCAGTGAACAGGCCGTAGGGACCCTCGAGAGAAACGAACGCGCCCGGTCGGATCCCACCGAGACGACGAGACCCGGCGCCCAGGGCGCGCACCGTGATTCGTGCTCGATCCTCGTCCGGGACGGCGGAGAACGACACCGGATGGGCGTGCCACCAGGTCTTCGCCGTCCAGAACCGCCACACACCGTATTGGCCGCCTTGGACGCCGAGTCGGGTCAGGTCGCGCCCGGAGAGGTGAATGGAGACGACGCCGGGAGCAATCGGCACGACGTCGATCACGCGGATCCGATGCCGGAACGTGACCACCGTGGGCATGATGAACCGATAGACGGCGATCGCTCCCAACGCGAAAACATAGAGAAGGATCCAGTAGACCCGCTGCCAGGTTCCGGACCCCATGACGGTACCGACGCTCAGCTGGTGCGGCAGTGCCACGGCGACCGCGGCATAGCTCAGCAGGTGGATGACATGCCACGCCTCGTAGGGAAGCCGACGCCGGACGGTCACGACGGAGGTGACGACGACGGCGATGAAGAGGCCGAGCGCCAGATAGGCCAGCGGCATGTTGTGCAGGGTTGTGAAGAGCGAGATCGTCTCGCCGACAGGGTTCGTCCGATCGGCCAGCCCATAGCCGATGGTGACCAGGGAGGCATGGACGAGGATGAGGTACAGGACCGGCTTGCCGAGCGACCGGTGCACCGCAATGGCACGATCCGTGCCGAACACTCTGTCGACGAGGGGCACGCGGGCGGCTAGCACGATCATGACGAGTACGAGGTCGGTCGCGATCAGGCCGGCGATGATGCCGAATGCCGTGACGATCGCGGCGAAGCTCGTGAGGATATGGGCACCGGGAGAGGCCAGGTAAAGCGCGACGGCGACGGCGACGGAGAACCAGACGAGGATGCCGAGGGCATCGACGGCCGCGCTTCGCCGCTGGTGGTCGCGGCGGCGGGTTCTCCTGGCGGTCTGGATGCTGGGCGCCGGGGCGTGTGGAAGGCGTTTCGTTGTGCGGGATCCGAGAGTATTGGTCACGACGACCTCCTTTCCGCTCGATCTCGAGTCTCCAGAGTGGGACGGGACCCTATGCGGAAACCTCCGAATCGGGCATCACTGCCTTCGAGAACTCACATCTTCGGCAGCCGAATGGTGACCGCTGCGCCTCCCCTATCACGATTGTCGATGTCTGCGGTGCCGCCGGCCCGCTGTGCCAGGCCTCGAACGAGCGCGAGGCCAAGGCCGCTTCCCCCGCGAACTCGTCGGCGTGAGTCGTCGGCACGCGAGAACCTGTCGAAGGCGAGTGGAAGGAATTCCTCCGGCAGTCCCGGTCCCTGATCGGTGACGGTCAGGATGAGGCCCTTCTCCTCGTCGTCCTCCTGCTCGAGAGTCGCGCGAACGAGGGCGCCGTCCGGGCTGAAGGTGATGGCGTTGCCGAGGAGGTTGTCGCAGATGCGGCCGAATGAGGTTGGCGTGACGCGGTAGACCACCTCTGGCTCGTCGATGTCGTCAACGAAGTAGTCGATGGTGATTGCGCCGGCGCCAGGACCGACGCGGGCCCGATCGACGGCTTCCAGGAGTTCCCGAGTGAGCTGCGCGGCGGTCGAGGCCGATCGGTCGGTCGACGAGTCGTCAGTCTGGTCGAGCCGCGAGAGTTCGAGGAGGGTCGTGGCGAGGTCGGAAAGGCGCCCGAGGGCGGCTTCCGCGGCGATGATCTCGCCCTCGAGAGCCTGCGCGTCGCCGAAGGACCGATGTGCCAACTCGAGTCGCGCAGTCAACGCGGCGATCGGCGTGCGGAGTTCATGACTGGCGTCGGACACAATCTGTCGTTCGTGGTCGGCCCCCGCTCGGAGCCGCGCTATGAACGCGTTCAGTGTTTCGGCGAGCTCGGAGAGCTCGTCACCGGCTCGTGACACCGGCAGAGCCTCACGGGAGTCGGCGCGGCTGATCTGAAGGGCGGATTGCGCGAGGCGTCGCACCGGCCGCAAAGACAGACTCGACAGGAGCCAAGCGGCGCCACCGAACGCCACGAACGCCGCGATCAGGCCGATGACGAGCGACCTGTCCAGCGCTGCGATGGTGAGATCGCCGGATGCGGTGCTGCGCGCAGCCCACAGAGTGAACTGACCCCGACTGGTGGCGAGATGTTCTTCGACGACCACGTAGGTGATGCCGCCGCTGGAGACGCGCCGGGTCGGCGCCTCGGAGTTACGGTCCGGGTCGCCCCTCGTCACGAAATCCTTGTCATGCAGATCCCGGTCGGCGAGATTCGCCTGGAGTTCGCGCGGCAACGTGTTCACGAGGAATTTTCCGGATTCGGCGCGGACTGCGATCAGGACACCCGAGGACGGCTTGTCGGGCGTCTCGAAGGGATTGTTCTGCAGGTCGGAGATATACGGAGCGAGATCGCTCTCGGCGAGCGTCTGTTCACTGCTGGCGGTCGCCGTGCGGATCTGAAAGGTCATGAGGGCCGCGACTCCGGCGAGGACGACGCCTGCGACAAGGAGACTGCCGAGGGTGATCCTGATCTGGATCGGCAGTGACCTCAGCCGCCTCATGGAGTAGCCGGGACGTCGGCCCGGTAGCCGATTCCGCGGACAGTCGCGATCGACACGATCGATTCTGCAGCGGACAATTTCTTGCGAACGTAGCTGACGTACTGGTCGACGATTGTCGGGTCGAAATGCTCTGGGGAACCCCAGACCTCGGTGAGGATCTCAGCCCGGCTGACAGTGCCGGGCGAGGATTGCAGGAGGAAGCGGAGGAGCGAGAACTCCTTGACGCTGAAAGCCACCACGTGACCGGCAACGCGGGCACGGACCGAGGTGGTGTCCAACTGCAGGTCACCTGCTTCGACGAGGGCAGGCGAGGCCACCGGGCTCGCTTGCCGACGCAATTGGGCACGGATCCGAGCGTGCAGCTCGGCGAGCGAGAACGGTTTGGTCAGGTAGTCGTCCGCCCCCGAGTCCAGACCGAAGATGCGATCGTCGACCGCGTCCCTGGCGGTCACGAGAATGACCGGGAAGAGCTTTCCCGATTCCCGCAGTCGACGGCAGATTTCGAATCCGGTCATCTCGGGCAGCATGACATCAATGGCTGCCGCATCGAAGTCGTCGCCGTTCGCTGAGATGAGGGCTTCCATGCCGTTGCTCACGGCGGTGACGATGTGCCCTTCGGCCATGAGGCTGGCGGTCACGAGTTCGCGCATCTCCGCGTCGTCCTCGACGACCAGGATCTTCGCCATCCGTCCGCCTCCCCGCCGCGACGCCGCTATGCGATGCCGCTCGTGTGCAGAAGCATACCGATGGCGAAGGTGGCGGCCAGAGCGAGAGCCCCGCCGATCACGACCCGCAGTGTGGCCACGGCCTTCGACCCGCCCCCGATGCGGGCGCCGAGCGCGCCGGTGAGCGCAAGCGCCAGGAGGACCGCGACGAACGTGATCGGGACACGAAGGGCGGTCGGTGGCAGCAGGATGGCGACCATCGGGAGGATCGCGCCGATCGTGAAGGCGAGAGCCGAAGCGCCCGCCGCCTGCCACGGGCTGACGACGTCGTCTTCATCGATGTTCAGCTCCATTGCCAGGTGCGCTTGGAGGGCGTCCTTGGCCGTGAGCTCTGTCGCGACACGCTCGGCCGTTCCCCTCGTCAGGCCGCGGACCTCGTACAGCTGCGTCAGCTCTTCGAGTTCGGCTTCGGGATCGTCCTCGAGCTCCTGCCGCTCCTTCGCGATCAATGCGCGCTGACTGTCACGCTGACTGCTGACGGACACGTACTCGCCGAGTGCCATCGAGATGGCCCCGCCGACGAGCCCTGCGACGCCGGCGGTGGCGATCGCCCCGGTTGACGTCGTGGCGCCGGCGACGCCGACGACGATGGCCGCCACGGAGACGATGCCATCGTTGGCGCCCAGGACGCCGGCACGCAGCCAGTTCAATCGCTCGGCAAGATTGCCGGCATGCTGTTCGCCCTCGTGCGGGGTCGGGACGGTCTCGGATTGAGTCATGAAGCAAGGTTCCCTCGCAAATGGCCGCAATTCCAGCCTGGTAAGCCTTGCCTGACCCGCACTGAGGCCGCGGCTCTTCCTGGATGACGCCGCCTCGGCCGGGGTCAGTCGGCGAGGATAGTGGCGCCGGCTGCGATCGCGATCTCGGGGCCGAACGCCGCGGCGGGAGTGAACGCGCCGTGCGGGGAGTCGTCACGCAGCAGAGCGGAGATGACTGCCAGGAGAACGTCGGCGGTGAAGTCCATGGCGTCGGCGGCGCGCAGCCAGGCCTCGCGTGTCGTGCCGTCCGCCCATTCGACGGTGGAGTGGCCCCAGGAGAACGGTCGCGGCCGGGGCGCCGCCTTCGTCTTGCTCCGAGCCATGCTCGTGAGCATCACACGGCGCAACGCGGGCACGGTCCGGAGGAGGAGGCTCAGAAGAGGCAGCACGGCACGCACGACCGGATTCGTCGGTGCGAAGGACGACGTGAACTCGACCGAGGGCGCTCCACTCGCCGCGTGAGCCACGAACAGCTCGCCGGAGGGGACGGCCGCCGACGACACCGAGGTACCGTCGGGCAGCTGATGTTTCCGGGCGTTCGAGCCGAGTCGACTCGGAACGAGGTCGCCGTTGCGATACACCCTGCCGCCGCTCGTGATGACGTCGACGCTCGTCGCGGCGAACGCGTCCCCCACGACTCCAGTCTCGGAGGCGAAGGAGGCGAGGGCGTCCACCTGAACGCGGACCGGTGTCGGCATATCCGCGCAGAGACGGACGACCACCGCTTCGGTCGCAAGGACCCCGAAGCCGGCACCGGTGATCAGCGTGCTCCCCGCTCTCGACGCTTGGTCGTGGAGACCGGCCATGGCCGATACCGACGCGAGATCATTGGCAATATCCACGTAGCGCCTACCGGGCAGGCAGGACTCCGCGAGTGGGCGCGCTGTCTCGCCGTAGGATCCGAGAAGGTTCACGACGACTCGCGGTCGGGCCTTCTGGACTGCTGCGAGCATGTCGCCGAAATTGGCCAGGGCCTTTGTCGTCACCGCGGCCGCCGGCAGCGAAGCGACCAGGCGCTGCAGCCCTTCCTCGGACCGGCCGACGAGGACGACGTTGGGAATCTCGGCCGAGGCGAGCCGCAGCGCCAGCGCTCGCCCCACTCGTCCGGTCGCCCCCAGGATCCAGATTTCGTTCGTTCGTGTTTGGTCCATGCGTTCCTCCGCCGGCGCGCCAGTGACGACAGGATGTGACGTCTCGGCCGCAGTCTATGACTCACAATGTCGTCAGTGACCGGGGCGGGGAAGGGGGGCATTTGTGCCATAATCTGCGTATGGATGCAGATAAGCAAGTGTGCGGACGCTACCCGGACAGTCAGTACGTCGAATTGGCCGTCGAGATCTTCGGGATGCTCGCCGATGCCACGCGGGTGCGGATCATCCTCGCCCTCCGAGACGATGAGCTCTCGGTGAACCACCTTGCTGACATCCTCGACAAGACGCCCGCCTCGGTGTCGCAGCACCTCGCGAAACTTCGTCTCGCGCGGATCGTGTCAACGCGGCAGGACGACACGCGAGTCTTCTACCGTCTGGCGAACGAGCACGCGAGCCAGCTCGTGAGCGATGCCATCTTCCAGGCCGAGCACAGCCTCGGCGGTTCCCCACGGCACCACCACGCGGTCGACGAGCAGGCCTCGGCGTGAGCGCGGGCCACGGGCACGAGCATGCCCACGAGCACGAGCACGAGCACGAGCACGAGCACGAGCACGAGCACGAGCACGAGCACGGCGGGCATTCGCACCCCACGGGCATCAAGGGGTTCCTCCGCGAGCTCTTCGTGCCTCACACGCACGACGCCGCCGACTCAATCGACGATGCCCTTGAAGCCAGCTCGCAGGGCGTTCGTGCCCTGAAGATCAGCCTCTTCGTGCTTCTCGGCACCACGATCCTGCAGTTCGCGATCTTTCTCATCAGTGGTTCGGTCGCTCTCCTGGCCGACACCATCCACAACTTCTCCGATGCCCTGACCGCGCTGCCACTCTGGATCGCGTTCGTCCTCGGCCGACGAGTCGCGACCCGCCGCTACACCTACGGCTTCGGTCGTGCCGAAGACCTGGCGGGCCTG
>JAODMX010000540.1 GCA_025464735.1 Frondihabitans sp.
CAGGCGCGAAGCGGATCGCAGCACGCCACAATCGCTCCCTACGGCCCCTTCACAACACGCGATGAAACCGTCTTCTTCGGCGTTCAGAATGAGCGCGAGTGGGCACGATTCTGCTCGGTCGTGATGACCTCAGACGAACTTGGCCGAGATGGCAGATTCACCAGCAACGCCCTCCGCGTCGCCAACCGGATCGACCTCGATACCATAATTGCGGATGCCTTCGGCAACTGGACTTCAAGTGCTGCGCGCGAACGCCTGGACCGCGCGGGAATCGCCAACGCAAGCCTTCGAGACATGCACGGCTTCTCCGCGCACCCCCAGCTCACCGAGCGCAACCGGTGGCGCGACGTCGAATCACCCGTCGGCCTCGTCCGGTCGTTGATCCCTGCCGTCACGTCCCGCGAATCCGGCTTCAGGATGGATGCCGTTCCAGCGCTCGGTGAACACACCCAACGAGTGTTGAGCGAGCTCGCAGCTCACGATTGACTGTATTCTCGATTCTGGAAGGGGCCGCCATGACGACAGACTCGCAGAACACGCGGCCGAAGCGGCCGCAGTTGAGCGACGACGCTGCTCGGTACGTCCGCAATCTCATCATGGCCGGCGAGATCCTTCCAGGAGCGTCCGTCCGGCCGGAAGCCATCGGAGAAGCCCTCGACATCTCGGCGACTCCCGCCAGGGAGGCGCTTCAAGTGCTGCGCGTCGAGGGATTTCTCGATCTGCTCCCGCGGCGCGGCTTCATCGTGGCCCCGCTGACCGGCGCCGACATCAGAGATCTCTTTCGCGCGAACGCCCTGATCTCCGGCGAGCTCGCGGCCCGCGCGGCGACCGTCGCCACCTCCGAGCAGATCGCTGAACTCCAGGCACTTCACTACGAACTCCTTGCCGCTGCCGGTCGCCGCGATCTCGAAGCCCTCGAAGAGAAAAACTTCCTCTTCCATCGTCAGATCAATCGAATCGCCGAATCGCGCAAGCTGGCCTGGGTGCTTGGCATCATCGACCGCTACGTTCCGCGGCTGTTCTATTCCGAAATCGAGGGATGGCCGAGCGCAACGTCTGAAGGCCACCTGAACATCCTCGAGAGCATCAAGGCCGGAGACGCAGAGCGCGCCAGAGAGACCATGACGCTTCACGTCACGCACTCGGGCGACCTGCTGGCCGACCAATTCGATAAACGAACCATCGAACGGTCGGCCTAAGCCGTCAGGCGGCTCCGCTCTCCTCGACGGACATTCGCGACGTCCGTCGTCCGAGTATCAGAATCGAAACCGCGACAACCAGCCACATCACTCCCAAGATGATGTACAGGTTGATCGACCCGAGCGCTCCGACGATCACACCGACCAGGATCCCTTCGAGCACGCCGGCGACACGCCCGATCGCGTTGACCGTGCCCGCTCCGACACCCCGGACTTCGGTCGGGAAGATCTCGGGGATATAGGTGTAGAAGCTGCCGGTCCCTGCGGTGACCGCGATCAGGACGATCGCTCCGACGATGATGATCGTCACTGGTGAGTGCATGTAGCCGAAGACGATCATCGCGATGCCGCCGAGGCCGCACTCGATGAAGATGGCTGTTTTCCGCTGAATCCGGTCGGAAATAAAGAACAGCAGGATCGGCGCACCGAACGAGAACAGTGAGATGACGCTCGTGATCTGCAGAGCCTCGACCTGCGTCATGCCGTTGTGGACGAGGACGGTGGGAACCCAGGTGATCCAGCCGTAGAGCGCGAAGACGAACATCCCGAAGATCAGAGCTGTGGCGACAAGACGTTTCAAATACCGCGGATCGAGAAGCTCTCTGAGCGAACTGTCCTTGACGGTCGGAATGTGGGCGGTCTCGGCCGGGGGTAGCACGCGTCCGTTCCGAGTGACACTGTTCTCGAGCCGATCCACGACCTTCTCTGCTTGGTCCGTTTGGCCGTGGGTATTCAGCCAGCGAACCGTCTCGGGGATCACCAGCGCGATGACGAGGCCCACAATCGCCCCGAGAAAGCCGATCGCGAAAACCCAGCGCCACGCCTCCAGACCGCGAGGAGCGATCGCCAGGGCGGCGAACGATGTAAGAGGCGCTGAGAAGGTGGAGATCAGAATGAGGACCGATACGAATCGCCCGCGCGACTTCCGGGGGAAGGTTTCGGCGATGTAGACGAGCATCACTCCCGTCCCCGCCTCGACGCCGATGCCGGCGATGATGCGGCTGATGAAAAGATTGATGAAGTCGGGTGAGAGCGCTGAATAGATGGAGGCCAGTCCGTAGAGAACCGAGCCCCAAACGATCAGCGGCTTTCGTCCCAGCCGATCGGAGGCCCGCCCGCCGCCGATCGCTCCGAAGAACATTCCGATGAAGACCGCCGAGCTCACCAACCCGACCTGCCCGAGTGAGAGCTTCCAGTCAGCCTGCACCGACGGAGCGATGTAGGAGAAGACGACGTTGTCGAAGCTCTCGAGAAGATAAGCAAGCCCAAGGACCGTGATCCAGACGATATGGAAGCGGGTTGCGGGAAGTCGATCGAGTCTTTGCGTCACTGTGGGCACGCTGGTTGCTACAGCAGTCATTGGTGTATCACCTTTATTAGCGAGTCGATTTTATCGGTGTATCTGAGGGTGGCTTCGCCTCCGCCCGACGACGTCGATGTCTTTGCCGGGATGGCAGAACGAAGCGGTCGAGCGAATTCCGGTTCGCGTCAGGTGGACGGCCGGAATTCCCTCGACTTGTGAGACAGCGGTGTTCAGTTCGAGCCCGGCGAGGTGATCCTCGCTCGCCGGGCTCCTTGGTTC
>JAODMX010000010.1 GCA_025464735.1 Frondihabitans sp.
CCGGGCCACCCCCGGGGAGGTGGCCGGCCGGCGGCGCACCGTGCGGCGCGCCCCCGGAGGACGGCGGCGTGAGCCCGCCCGAGGTCGACCCTGATGCGGGTGGAGGCGGCGTGCTCACGGTCGGCTCACAGGTCGTCGGACGAGACACCCACGCCGAGGATGAACGGGCCCGACTCGCCCTCGTCGTCGGACGTCGCCGCCGGCACACTCGCCGTCGTGCCGGCACTCGAGGCGCGACGCGACCGGTTGCGACCCTGGCCCGGCTGCTTCGGCTCGGGCAATGCGCCCAACACGGAGTCGAGGATCTGCTCGGCATCGTGGGTGCTGATGCGTCGCGGCGCGCGCTCCACCTTGGCGACCGGGATGTCGAGAATGGCCACAGTCGCCTCGGGCTGCGTCACGGTCGCCCGCGAGCGACGTGAGGGCTTCTCCTGTGCCGCCTTGGCCGGGGCTCCAGCCGAGGATTCAGCAACGGCGGTGTGACTCGCGGCAGGAGCATCGGCTCCGGGCTCAGCCTCGGAGGCTGTCGTAACCGGCAGGTCGATGATCGCGGCCCCGTCGCCGACCGATGAAGACTCCGTCTCGGCGGCTTGGGCGGACGCCGACGCGCGGCGCCCGCGCCCTCGCCTCGACCGACCCGTCGTGGGCTCGGTGGCGACGACGGCAGGCTCGCCGGCCTCGACCGGAGCGCTCTCCGTTGCCGCCTGAACAGCGGGCAGCAGGCCGGCTGCGACCGCGTCGATGGCGGCCTCGACGGCAGCCGCTGTCTCTTTTGCCGTCGCCGGTTCGCCGTCGCCCGCGTGCGGGATCGTCGACGCGGCGATCTGGGCAAGAGCGTTCTTCACGTCGTCGGTGATGGCGTGCGTCGTGGCCGTGATCGGGTGAGCGCTCGAGCCGCTTCCACCGTTTGAGCGGGCCGGACCGTTGTTCTGGGCCTTGGCACGACGGCGCTCCTGCGACTTCTGGCGGTTCTGCTGCTGCTGTTCCTGCGCCTGCTGGCGATCGACGCCGATTTCCTGGAACGATTCCTGGAGGCCGAGCCCCAGCTTCTTGCGGGTCATCTGGATGAGACCGAGCGAGGTGACCTCGGCGACCTGGTGCTTGGTGCGGTCGCGGCTGAGGCACTCGACGAGCCTGCGCAGGACGAGGTCGCGGTTCGACTCGAGCACCATGTCGATGAAGTCGACGACGATGATCCCGCCGATGTCACGAAGGCGAAGCTGACGCACCAGCTCTTCTGCGGCCTCGAGGTTGTTCTTCGTGACGGTCTCTTCGAGGTTGCCGCCGGATCCGACGAACTTGCCGGTGTTGACATCGACGACCGTCATTGCCTCGGTGCGGTCGATGATCAGCGAACCGCCCGACGGCAGCCAGACCTTGCGGTCGAGGGCCTTGTCGATCTGCTCGTTGAGGCGGTACTCGTCGAAGCTGTCTTTCTCGCCCTCGTAGGCCTTGACTCGGTCGAGGAGATCGGGAGCAACGGCCGTAAGGTACTGCTCGATGGTCTCTTTTGCGTCGTCGCCGTCGATGACGAGCTCGTGGAAATCTTCATTGAAGACGTCGCGCACGATCTTGATGAGGAGATCGGGCTCGGAGTGGAGGAGCGCCGGCGCGTTGCCCGCCTCGACCTTCTTCGAGATGTCGGCCCACTGGTTGAGCAGACGCTTCACGTCGAGGGTGAGCTGCTCTTCTGTGGCGCCCTCCGCAGCGGTGCGAACGATGACGCCGGTGTTCTCCGGCAGCGCCTCCTTCAAGATCTTCTTGAGGCGAGCCCGCTCGGTGTCGGGCAGTTTGCGGCTGATGCCGTTCATGGATCCGTTGGGCACGTAGACGAGGAATCGACCGGGCAGCGAGATCTGGCTGGTGAGCCGCGCACCCTTGTGACCCACGGGATCTTTCGTGACCTGAACCAGGACGCGGTCACCCGGCTTCAGGGCGAGCTCGATGCGGCGCGGCTGGTTGCCGTGTTCGACGTTGTCCCAGTCGACCTCGCCCGAGTAGAGCACCGCGTTGCGCCCTCGACCGATGTCGACGAACGCCGCCTCCATCGACGGCAGGACGTTCTGCACGCGACCGAGATAGACGTTGCCGATCAGCGAGACGTTCTGCGATTTCGCGACGTAGTGCTCGGCGAGGATCCCATCTTCGAGGACGCCGATCTGGATGCTGTCGCCCTGCGAACGGACGATCATCTTGCGGTCGACGCTCTCGCGACGGGCGAGGAACTCCGCTTCGGTCACCACGGGGCGGCGACGGCCAGCATCACGGCCGTCGCGTCGGCGCTGCTTCTTGGCCTCGAGGCGGGTGGAGCCCTTGACGCGCTGGGGCTCGGTGATCAGCTCGGCCTCGCGGGGTTCGCGGGGCTCGCGGCCTGCCCTGCTCCGCGTGCGGCTGGACGTGACCTCACCGCCCTGCGAATCGTTCTGCGAGTCGCCGCCGGGGCGCTGACGCGAACGCCGACGGGCCGGGCCGGAGTCGTCGCCGTCGGGACCCTCCGGGAGCAGCGTGATCTCGGGCGCGTGGAAGATGAGGCTGGTGGTCGTCATCGGCGCCTGAAACGGCGAGGCCGGGGCATCAGCAACCTCAGGGGTCGCCTCCGCCTCATCGCGCTCGATGGTCTCAGTGTCGATCAGGTGTTCGGGTGTCTCGGACGGCGTAATGCCGTTCTCGGTCGTCACGGCGGTGGCCTCCTGGCGCAGGTCTGACTCGGCAGCCGGGGTCGATACGACCTCGTCGGCTCGCCGGGCGATGGGAGAAGCGGGGGCGGTCTCAGGTGCCGGCGGTGTCGCCGGAGTCTGACGAGACCGGAAGCCTGCGAACAGGCGGCTTCTCTTCTTCGGTGTGGTGTTCTTCGAACTGTCGTTTTTTTCCACCATCGGTGGTGCAACTCCTCGCCCCGGGAGAACCCGACTTTCGTCGCCGGGCCCGCCTGGGAAATCTTCTGCGCGTAAGTCGTGAACCGTGCCGAACCCCTGGTTGCGGCCTTGTTTCGCGACTTCGCGAAATCTTTGGTGTCACGGAAACCGTGTCGGTTCCGTGGAAAATCTGTCTGCCGACGTACTGAGGCACTGAGTCTTCAGGCGAGTTGGGCCCAAGGCCTTGTCACCGCAGTGGTCGGAAAGCTTGCCCGGCTCTCACCCTGGGACTCCCCCGATTATCGCACGCCTTCGCAGAGGGCGACGATTCGCCGCATGTCATAATCCCAGGGTGCCGACGCAAACTGCGAATAAACAGCCCGTCCTGACCGCGATCCTGCTCATCGTTGCCGGCGCGATCGGTTTCTACGGGTCGTTCAAGCTGGTCGTCGAGAAGTACGACCTCCTCGAGCACCCCAAGCAGGCGCTCGGCTGTGACATCAACCCGTTCGTCTCCTGCTCGACCGTCATCGACAGCTGGCAGACAAAACTGTTCGGGTTCCCGAACCCAAACCTGGGCGTCGCGGGGTTCGTCGCCCCGATTGCCGTCGGGGTCAGCATCCTGGCGGGCGCGAGGTTCGCCCGCTGGTACTGGATCGCTTTCAACTCGGGACTGTTCCTGGCCTGGGTGTTCGTGACCTGGCTGTTCACTCAGACGGTCTTCGTAATCGGCGCGCTGTGCCCCTGGTGCATGCTCGTCTGGTCGGTCACCATCCCGATGTTCTGGGTCTTCACCGTCTGGAATCTGGCCACCGGCAGACTGACGACCAATGAGACGCTGCAACGAAGGATGCGGGCCTTCCTGCCGTTCTGCTGGGTACTGCCG
>JAODMX010000024.1 GCA_025464735.1 Frondihabitans sp.
TGCCGATGATCACCGCGGTCTTCGACGGGTCGGCCGCCGTCACCATCGGCCTTCTCGTGGTCTCCACCTTCGCCCTGCCCGGTCAGAAGAAGAACCCGAAGTCGGCGAGCTTCAGCCAGTGGTACGCGACGAAATGGGCCACCTGGTCCGCCGGCGTCTGGGCCATTTCCGCGATCCTCACTCTCATGTTCACCGCGGCGAGCGTGCTCGGGGTTCCGTTCTCGTCGTCGACCTTCCAGCACCAGTTCCTCTTCTTCACCTTCCAGCTCGAACTGGGCCAGACCTGGGTGGTCACGATCGGCTGCATCCTCGTCGCATTCTTCATCCTGCTGTGCACGAAGAACGTCTCGTGGACCGCGACTGCGACGGTCTTCGCGATCTTCGCCCTGCTTCCGCTTTCGCTGTCAGGGCACTCGGCGGGCACCCTCGAGCATGTCAATGCCGTCAACAGTCTCGCCATGCACCTCGTCGGGGTGACGGTCTGGATGGGCGGCCTCATCGCCGTCATCCTCCTGCGCAAGAAGGCCGGCAAGCACCTCGGCTTCGTCGTGAAGCGGTACTCCACGATGGCCATCTGGGCTTTCGCGTTCGTCGCCTTCTCCGGCGTGATCAATGCGAGCCTTCGCCTCACCGGCGCCGCCGATCTGTTCACAACGACCTACGGTCAGCTCATCCTGATCAAGTCGATCATCCTGATCGGCCTCGGCGTCGCCGGGTACCTTCACCGCCGAAGCGTCATCCCTCGGCTTCTCCGCGAGCCCACGCGCACGAGGTCGTTCGTTCGCCTGGCCGTCGCCGAGGTGGTCTTCATGGCGATCGCGATGGGGCTGTCCGTCGCCCTGTCGAAGAGTGCGCCGCCCGTGCCGCAGACGACTGACATCAATCAGGCGTCGGCTCTTCTTGGCTTCCCCTTCCCGAAACCGGTCACCCTCGAGCGATTCCTCTTCGGCTTCCACCCCGACTACTTCTTCATCGCCGTCGCGGTCATCATGGCCGGCCTCTATATCGCCGGCGTGGTCAAGCTGCGGCGCCGAGGAGACACGTGGTCATGGGGCCGCACCGTTCCGTGGCTCTTCGGTTGCTTCGGCGTCTTCTTCGCCACGAGTGGTGGCCCGGCCGTCTACGGGGCCGTCAACTTCAGCACGCACATGATCCAGCACATGGTGCTGATGATGTACGTTCCGCCGTTGCTCGTGCTCGGGGCGCCGATCCTGCTCGCTCTCCGCACCCTGCCGAAGCGGCAGGACAACAGCCGCGGAGCCCGCGAGTGGATCATGATCATCACGCACTCCCGATACGCCGGCGTGATCACGAACCCGGTCGTCGCGGCCATCATCTTCGCCGGCAGCCTGGTTGCTTTCTACTACACGGGCTGGTTCGAGGCCTCGCTGCAGACACACCCGGGCCACTTCATCATGGAGGTCCATTTCCTCCTGGCCGGTTATCTGTTCTTCTACGTGTTGATCGGTGTCGATCCTGGGCCGAAGCGGCCGCCGTATCCGATGCGCATCATCCTGCTGATGGCAACCCTCGCGTTCCACGCCTTCTTCGGCCTTGCTCTCATGTCGGGCACCCAGATCCTGGCAGCCGACTGGTGGCATGCGCTCGGCGACACGAACTACCAGACGCTCCTCAACGATCAGCACGTTGGCGGCGCAATCGCCTGGGGCGCCGGGGAGTTCCCCACGGTCCTCATCGCCCTCATGGTCGTCCGCCAGTGGGTCCGCTCCGACGAGCGCATCGCCAAGCGTTACGACCGGAAGGCCGAGAACGACGGCGATGCCGAACTCCGCGCCTACAACGAGCAGCTCTCCAAAATGGCATCGCACGAGCCTCGCGGGCCGAAGGGCTAACGGGCCGGTGAAGCTTCAGTCGAGGGGCGTGCGTGTGATGCGTGGGGGTGCCGTTGCCGGTATCTCCGTCGCGATCGCCGCCGTCTCTCACGTAGCGGGCGGCGGAGCCACGCCAGGTGTCCTCGGGGTCGTCATCGCCTTGACGATGGCCGTGTTGGCATCGATCGTGCTTGCCGGCCGCGCCCTTTCCCTCCCCAGGTTGAGCATCTCCGTCGTGATCAGCCAGGTCGTCTTCCACATCGTCTTCAGCCTGGGCGCCAACCTCCCGACACCGGCAACGGGATCCCAGCCCGTCGGCATGCTCGGCATGGTCATGTCCGGCGGTCATACGGTCGGTCTTCCCGATCTTTCGTCGCCCCGGGCGGCCGCGGCGCTCGAAATGAGCAGCGCCCAGATGTGGCTCGGGCACGCGGTAGCGGCGGTGCTGACGATCATTGTTCTTCGCTACGGCGAGCGGTCGTTCTGGCGTCTCGTCCAGCTTGCGAGCGCCCGGCTGGCGCGGGTCGTGGTGGTGACCGACGTGTTGCCGGCTGCGCCCCGGGTCTCGCGCCACCGGATCCTTGCCGCGCTCGCCGACCGAGGTGGCCTGCGCCCCCTCGACGTTCTCCATTCGCCCCGTTCTCACCGTGGTCCGCCTCGGGTCGCCTGACTCCGACTCCGATCCACCACCATTCCGGTCGCGCTCGAGTCGTCTCCGGTGCCAGCGCTCTGTGTGAGCGAGCGCCGGTGCGTTGCCGTGTGCGGCCTCATCGAGAAACGAATCCCCATGCAGAAAAGAACACTCGCGCGCGCCGCGGCGACGATTCCCGTTGCCATTGCGCTCGCTCTTGCAGTGCCGCTCGCGGCGTCGGCCCACGTGCACGTCGCACCGGAATTGGCCCCGCCCGGTGACTACGCCACCCTGGCGTTCAAGGTTCCGACCGAGTCGGCGACCGCCTCGACCGTCAAGCTCGAAGTCGACTTCCCGACCGATCACCCCTTCACCTCGGTCGAGTACCAGCCGATCCCCGGGTGGAAGGCGGTCGTCACCACCTCGAAACTCCCCAAGCCGGTGAAGACAGACGACGGCCCCATCACCGTCGGTGTCACCAAGGTGGTCTGGACCGCCGACCCGGGCTACGGCATCGCCCCGGGGGCGTTCCAGCAGTTCATCGTCTCGGCCGGGGCCGTGCCCGACACCGGCAAGGTCATGCTGCCCGCGACGCAGACCTACAGCGACGGCAGTGTCGTGAAATGGAACGAGCCGACGCCGACCTCGGGTGTTGAGCCCGAGCATCCTGCGCCCACTCTCTACATCAACGACACCCCGCCGGCCGATCCCGACCAGGGCATCGTGGCGGCAACCGCGGCGCCGACCGCGGTAGCGGCTGCCTCGTCGGGAACGGGCGACGGTCTCGGCCTCGGCTTCGGGATCGGAGGCCTCGGCCTCGGCGTCATCGCCCTGCTGGTTGCGGTGCTGGCGTACACCCGGGCCAACCGAGCTGCGGCTGGCCCGGCAGCGGCGCGGTCGACAACGAGAGTGTCGTCGAACTCGTCGAACTCGTCGCCGAGCGTGGAGGAGTAACCATGGCCGCGCCTGCATCCCTCACCGTGCGGCTCCAGAAACTGGGCGCCCTCGCTGCCGTCGCGCTCGCCGCCGGGGTGCTGGCGCTGGCCCCGGCGGCCGGTGCCAGCGCTCACGACTACCTCGTGTCGTCGACGCCGGCCGCCAACTCCACCGAGACGAAGGCTCTGTCGAAGATTGTCCTGACCTTCGACGATCGGGTGCTCGATCTGTCGGGCGATGGATCCTCGAACGTTGTGGAGGTGACCGGCCCCGGCGGCAAGCATTTCGAGGCCGGTTGTCCGACGATCGCCGACATCGACGTGAGCGTCCCGGTCAAGCTTGGCGCATCGGGCGCGTACACCGTGCGCTGGCAGATCGTCTCCGCCGACGGGCACGTCGTGACGAACTCGATCGGGTTCCGCTACGACAAACCCGCTGACGCGATCGCAGCCGTGGGGAAGGCCTCGCGGCCGACCTGCGGTGACCAGAACGCCGGATCCGGAACCTCGGCTTCGACTGCCGCCGGATCGTCGGCGTCGGGCGCTACGTCGTCGGCCTCGAGTGGTCTGCCCATCGCGCTGGGGGTCGGCGGCGGCATCATCGTGCTGGCGCTGATCGCGGTCGCTGTCGTGCTCGTGCGCAGCAGTCGGGCTGCCGCTGCCGCTGCGGGTGCCGCATCGGACGCCGCGCCGCGCCCCCGTGCCGCGCGCTCGCGTCGGAAGCCTCCGCCCCCGCCCACCGACTGACGCCGCCCGCCGGTCCGCTCTCAAGCGCTCCGGGCCGCGCAGGGCTCCACAACACGCCACTCACGTTCGCTCGAGGCCGCACGTTGTGGAGTCCTGCCGGGTGTTGCGCGGCGCGAGCGACTACGCGCGACCGACGCTCCCGAGTCCCTGCGCGGCACGGTAGCGCTCGCGCACTTCGGGGTGGGGGTCGACGTCCAGCGTCGCCTCGATGGAGAGGGGCCAGGTGGGGCGCGCGCCCGTGAGCACCCAGGCGGCCTGGCGGGCTGCGCCGTCGGCCACGTACTCTCCCGGAGCCGGAATCGACACCGGCACGTCGAAGACCTGCGCCGCCACCGCCTGCACGGCCGGGTTCAGCGCGGCACCGCCGACGATGAGAACGCGGGAGGCACTGACTCCGAGCGAGCGGACGGCGTCCATCCCGTCGGCCAGCGAGCAGATGAGCCCTTCGACGGCGGCTCGGGCGAGATTCTCGCGGGTGGAGCCGGCGAGCGTCAGCCCGGCCAGGGTGGCCGTGGCGTCCGGAAGATTCGGCGTGCGTTCGCCCTCGAAGTAGGGCACCAAGACCACTCCTCCAGCGCCAGGCACAGCTGCCAGAGCGAGTCGCGCGAACTCGTCGTGGTCGACGCCGAGCAGCGTCTCGACAGCGGTGAGGATCCGGGCCGCGTTGAGCGTGGCGACCAGCGGAAGGTAGGCGCCCGTGGCGTCGGCGAACCCGGCGACGGTTCCCGACGGGTCGGTGGTCGGCAGGTCGGTGACCGCGAAGGCAGTACCGCTCGTCCCGATCGAGATGACGACGTCGCCGACCGTCGCGTCGAGTCCGAGGCCGGCTCCCGCATTGTCACCCATGCCGGGTCCGACGACGATGCCGGCGGGGATACCGGCCACGGCGACGGTGGTTCCGGCCGACTCGCTCGGCGCCAGAACTCGAGGCAGCACGACGACACCAGAAATCGCCTCGGATCCTGCCTCCCGGGCCGGTCGACCGAACGCAAGCTCGAAGAGGTCGAGGTCGTAGCTGCCGGAGGTCGGTGACCAGTACGAGGTGCCGCTGGCGTCAGAGCGATCGGTCACGAGGGCGTCGAAGTCAGCGCCGCGCGGCGAGTCGGGCCCGTAGCCGAGCAGGCGCCAGGT
>JAODMX010000030.1 GCA_025464735.1 Frondihabitans sp.
CGGAGGTCTCCCGGCGCGAAAGCGATCTCGTGTCGATTCAGCAACGACAAGGATCCTGATCGCTCGATTCGCTCGGTGAGCCCCTGGACCGCCTGCGGATCGCATGTCTCGGGCTCGAGGCCCAGCAGGCCTGCAACCACGGCGTCGGGAGTTCCATGGCCGGGCCCGGTCGCCGCCAGCGAGCCGTAGAGCACCGCCTCGATGCGGGCGATCGGGCCGAGCCCACAGGACTCGAGGATCCCCTGGACGAACAGCCGCGCCGCACGCATGGGGCCAACGGTGTGCGAGGAGGAAGGCCCGATTCCGACCGAGAAGAGATCGAGGGCGGAGACGTAGCGGGTGGAGCTCATGACTCGACGGTACGCCCTGAGTTCGGATACCCGGCCTCGGCCGGGGTGTCTTCTGCCTTCGCCGTCATCACGACCCGATCGTGAGGGAGGCCTCCCTGCCGAGGAAGCGGCCGAACGCTCGCACGCGCCGCTCGAGGGACGCCCGGATCGTCGAAGTCAAGGGCTGGAACGCATCGACGTCGACCACAACGGTGCCCGACCTCGGCGACGAACGAGACCAGGTGCCGAGCACGCGGCCGTCGAGCGTCACGAGCGGCCTGAACCGGCCATTCGACGACGGGGCGACCAAGCCGGCCTGGTCGGCGGTGAGCGACGCGCTGCGATCTCGGTAGCCGAGCAGGAGCTCGTCGAAACCCGGCAGGAGGCGGACGTCACCGTGCCGAGGGAGATCGCCCTCCGGTCGCCCAGCAGCCTGAAGAAGCCCCTCACCGAACGGTTCCAGCGCCTCACCCGCGAGGGCGACAGCGACCCTGACGTCGGCAAGGGTCAGACCGCTCCACCACGCGAGGTCATAGACGGAGGCCGGACCGTGCCCGGCGAAGTACCTCGTCGCGAGCTCGGCGAGGGCTTCGCTTCGGTCGAGACGGATGGCATCAGGTGCCCACTCGTCGAGAAGCACGAAGGTCTGCTCGGTGCCTCGGGGTGGGCCGAGGGCCAGCACCACGTCGCCGGCGAGCCGTCGGAGGAGAAACGCGCCACGTTCGCCCGAGGTGTCGAGCCCCGAGCGCCGAAACGACTCGAAGAGGGGCCGACGGCCGACCGCGCGCCCGCCGGAGAGCTCGTCGTGCGCAATGTCGCGTGCCCTGGCGAAGTCGGCTTCGGTGAGGCCGGCCCGCTGCCAGAGACCTCTCGCGGCACCGTAGGAACGTGGCGCCAGGAGTTCGGTGAGCCAGCGGCAGTCGGTGCGGCCGACCATCATGAGCGTGCCGCGCATCGGCCACGTTCGGACCACGCGGCCGGACGCCAGCGCTTCGTCGACGTCACTCTCGCGGCCCGTCGAACGGAGGCCCAGCGCCCACTTGGCTGCAGCGAAGTCCTGGGCCTGCGTCGCGAGCAGCGAGGTCGCTGCCTGCTCGACGCTCGCGCTGGGATCTCCGGCGACGTGCTGGCTGACGAGCCGTCGACGAGCAAGATCTCGGGTCGCGATCATGCGCTCACTCTAGGAGCAGCCTCCGACACCCTGGACTAGCTGCCAATCGGCCCGCTGCTACAGACAGAAAGGCTGCCAGGGCGTAGCCTCGGTGCCCACGGAACCGCGCGGTTCTACAACGGAGGCTCCACCATGGCAGAGAAATCAGCTCGCAAGGACAACCAGAAGGTGGCGGCCCGCTCCCTCAAGGAGAAGAGAGCCGACAAGAAGGCCAAGGGTTCAGCAACGAACCACAGCGAAGACATCGTGTCGCAGGTCAAGAAGCGCTGACCCATCCCGTTCCACTGAAAAGGGCGACCCCGCGGTCGCCCTTTTTTGTTTGCCCAGAGAGATCGCGATTCCCAGTGAGAAATCCGAGGGTGACAGGAGTGACACCTGTGACTTAGCCTCGAGACGGACGAACCAGCGGGAGGATCACCTTGAGAACGTCACCGACACGTCTGCGCTTCACCGCGACCGCCGTTCTGGCCCTCGCTCTCGGAGCCACCCTTGCGGGAATCACGGCGTCGAGTGCCAACGCAGCCGAGATCAACAGCTACGGCACCTTCACCCTTTCGGGCCCGGCCCGCGCCTACACCGGCACGATGACTCTACCGGGTGGCTTCCCTGAAACAACGTTCACGAGCACGTCGCGACAGGCCACGATCGTGAGCGGGGCCTCGACCTGGCAGGCACCGAGCACCCCGCCGGGTGCCGTTTACGGCTCCAGTCAGGGGCGGCCCTACCTGAACCAGCGTCCGAACGCCGACAACACGACGTCCCCGGCGATCACGACCTACACGTTCGCCACACCGAGCCCGGCCAGCGGCTGGTCGTTCGTGCTGGGCGACATCGACGCCGACCAGGCGACAATCACCGCGACGGACGCCAACGGATCCAGCGTGCCGGTGTCGGCCCTCGGCTTCCAAAGCGTCTTCAACTACTGCCACAAGACCGGTGGCCCTTCGTGCGACAGCGCGAACGTCAACGACGTTCCCTCGTGGAATCCCGCGACCGCGACGCTGACCGGCAATATCGCGGCCAGCGACACCGAAGGGGCGTCGGGCTGGTTCAGCCCCACCGTTCCGCTCAAGACGCTGACGATCACCTACCAGCAGCGTTCCGGGCTCCCCGTCTACCAAACCTGGTTCGCCACGAAGACGTTCGCCCCCTCCGGGGTCGTTTCGGTCAACGGCAAGCCGTACGGCGGCGCTGCCCTCACCGTCACCGATGCCAGCGGGGCCATTGTCGGCACGACCACCTCGAACGGCGACGGGAGTTGGAGTCTGCCGGGTCTCGTCTCGGCGAGCGGTTACCACGTCTCGGTCGGTACTCCGCCGGGGGCAACTGCGGCCACTCCCCTGGCCTTCGACACCCTGACCGCTGACGCGCCCAACCTCGACTTCAGCTTCACGATCGCCCCCGTCACCGTGACAACGACGATCTCGGACGCCGGAGGCCAGCCGATCGCCGACCAACCGATCGTGATCACTCGCGACGGCGACGACGCTCCGACGGCTACGACGACGACGGACGCCACCGGAGGGTTCACAGCGGATCTCCTTCCCGAGCAGAAGTACACCGCCGTCGTCGACGGCGCCACCCACCAGGAGATCACGTTCACGACGCCCGCGACGAGCGGCACCATCCCGCCGCTCACGGAGCCGACCGCGCCGACGCCGCCGCCAACCACACCCCCGACGCCGCCAGCGACGCCGACGCCCACAACGACCACGACGTCGTCATCGACGGACGAGCTGGCGTTCACGGGATCGCAGCCTGCGCTGCCACTCGGCATCGGGATCCTGCTCGTACTCGTCGGCGGCACCCTCCTCGTTCGACGGCGGATGACGAGGTAGGCCTCGCGCGACTCGAGCGCAGCTAGGAGATGGGCTGACCGGTCAGGAGCGCTCGAGGGTTGACTGAGAAGACAGCGTGGTTCGACGCTCGTCCGAGCTCTGGGTCGCGCGGTTGCCGGAACGGGCGATCGGATCCGTGGACGAGCAGACCGAGCCCGACGAGGCGGGCCATCGCGTCGATGGCCCTCGGATCGTAGGCGCTCGTTTCGTAGAAGACGTTCGGATCACCCTTGGGAGGCTTGCCCGCCCGCGAGGCCGACGCCGCCTGCATGAGCGGTGCGAGACCCGCCAGCGCAATGAAGGCGATCCGAAGGGTCGGGTGCTGCCGGCGGCCGCCGGCGTTCCAGGTGGACCAGGCGGCTTTGAGCTGCTCGGATCGTGGCGTCGTCGCTGCGGCGGGAACCCCGTTGACCGGGGCGGCAACGATATGGCGGGGGTGCACGAGCACGGGTTTGTCGGCGTCCTCCACGAGCTGCAGCACGGGCTCGAGACGGACGAGGTCGGCCGGCTTGGCCAGGCTCATCGCAGGGACCTGCAGACCAACGACGCGGTCGTCGGCGAGCATTGCGGCGAGACCCTCCAGGTCGAACTCCACCAATGGCGTCGACGCCCAGACCCGAAACGGTGCACCGAGGTTGACCGCCGCACGGTGCCAGATGCCGATCAGCTCCCGAGCGTCGTCGAGCGGGAGCTCTTCGACTCGGAGATTGCCCGGGATCGAGACGAGCACATCGCCCTTGCCCTCTCGCAGCTCCTGCGAGCGCCGCCTCTCGACGTCGTGAGCCGACGGGTTGATCGAGTAGGGCATCTCCCCCTCGGTCAACAGGGTCCATTCGTCGACGATGCGAGGAACGACGGTTCTGCTGCGGAGAGCATCGAGGAACTCCGGCGGCAGCAGATGCTGATGCAGGTCGATTCGCGTGGCGACCGGCGGCAAGGGTCGGGCCTGCGACTCACCGGGGTCAGGCGCGGCGGCCTTCGCGCTCGGAGGTGCGGAGGGCACATGGACGGTGGGAACGGGCGGCGACACGGGCGGGCCGGGATAGGCTCGCCGAGTTGTCGCCGGGATCAGGGTCGTGCCCTGACGAGCGGCTTGGCGCATGCACCAAGTACAGCCCGTTTGACGGTGACGGGTCAAGTCGAGCGCGTCGGTTGTCCGCCCTAGGCTCGTGCCATGAGCACTGAAGATGCCTCCGCTGCGGTCGTCGTCGGCACGGATGGCCTCGCACGCCCGCGCTGGGCCACGTCCGACGACCTGATGCGCGAGTACTACGACACCGAGTGGGGCATGCCGGTGCGGGACGAGCGAGGCATGTTCGAACGGATCTCCCTCGAGGCGTTCCAGTCGGGCCTGTCGTGGGCGACGATCCTGCGCAAGCGTCCGGCCTTTCGCCTCGCCTTCCACGATTTCGATCCGGATGTCGTTGCGAAATTCGACGAAGCCGATCGGGAGCGTCTCCTCCACGACAGCGGCATTGTGCGCAATCGACTGAAGATCGACGCAACCATCGCGAACGCGCGCGCGACGGTTGCCCTGCGCGACGAAGGCGGCCTGCCCGCGCTGGTCTGGTCGTTCCAACCCGACAGCACACCGGCACCGACCACCTACGCAGAGATCCCGACGACGTCACCCGAATCTCACGCCCTGTCCGTTGCCCTGAAGGCGAAGGGTTTCCGCTTCGTGGGGCCAACCACGATGTTCGCCCTGATGGAGGCCGTAGGGCTCGTCGACACCCATCTGCTCGCAAGCCATCGACGCGGCAGTTCCGGCGTGTGGGGATGAAGAAATTCAGGATCCGGGGTCGACAGGGTAGAACTGACGCGTGACCACCACTGATCGCACCGGCAAGACGGACGCTCTCAAGCAGAGCGGACCGTCCGGGCCCGGGCACGGACTTCGCAGCTGGATGCTTCAGGGCCTGACCGATCGCACCGCCGCGCACCCCGGCCCCCATGCCCGATCGGTCGAGAAGACCAACTCCTGGTGGCGGGTCATGTGCCTGACCGGCGTCGACTACTTCTCGACCCTGGGGTATCAGCCTGCCATCGCCGCCGTCGCGGCCGGGCTGCTGTCGCCGTTCGCCACGATCGTCCTCGTCCTCCTGACGATTCTCGGAGCCCTCCCCGTGTATCGGCGAGTGGCACGCGAGAGCTTCAAGGGGTCAGGGTCGATCGCAATGCTCGAGCGTCTTCTGCCCTGGTGGGGCGGCAAGCTCTTCGTGTTGATCCTCCTCGGTTTCGCCGCAACCGACTTCATGATCACCGTGACGCTTTCGGCGGCCGACGCCACGGCGCACGCGATCGAGAATCCGTTCGCACCCGCGTGGTTTCACGGCAACCAGATCCCACTCACGCTCTTCCTGATCGCCCTGCTCGCCGTCGTCTTCCTCCGTGGATTCAAGGAGGCCATCGGCATCGCCGTCGTCCTCGTCGGCGTCTACCTGGTCCTCAACGCCGTTGTCATCGGCGTCGCCTTCGGCCAGGTGTTCCAGCACCCGCAGGTGGTCGGCAACTGGTGGACGGCCCTCACGACCGAGCACAGCAATCCGCTCATCATCATTGGTATCTCGCTGCTGGTCTTCCCCAAGCTCGCGCTCGGCCTCTCCGGCTTCGAGACGGGTGTCGCCGTGATGCCACAGATCACGGGATCGCCGGACGACACCCCCGATCACCCGGTGGGTCGGATCCGAGGCGCCAAGCGTCTGCTCACGACCGCGGCCATCATCATGAGCTGCTTCCTCATCACTTCGTCGCTCACGACGACCCTGCTGATCCCGCAGAAGGAGTTCGCGGCGGGCGGATCGGCGAACGGGCGTGCTCTGGCTTACCTCGCGCACCTGTATCTCGGCAACGGATTCGGCACGATCTACGACGTCTCGACCATCTGCATCCTCTGGTTCGCCGGAGCCTCGGCCCTGGCCGGCCTGCTCAACCTCGTGCCCCGCTATCTGCCGCGCTACGGCATGGCGCCGCAGTGGGCGGCAGCGGTGCGTCCACTCGTGCTGGTCTTCACGGCGATCGCCTTCCTGATCACTATCCTGTTCCAGGCGAACGTCGATGCGCAGGGCGGCGCGTACGCGACCGGCGTTCTGGTCCTGATCACATCCGCGTCGGTGGCTGTCTTCCTCTCGGCGATGCATAAGGGGCAACGGAAGCTCACGATCGGCTTCGGCGTGACGGTCGTCGTCTTCGGGTACACGACGGTGCTGAATGTCATCGAACGGCCCGAGGGCGTGCGCATCGCTGGCCTCTTCATTGTCGGAATCCTGATCGTGTCGATCTGGTCGCGCGTCCACCGGTCGTTCCAGCTGAGGGCGACGTCGGTCACCCTCGACGAGCAGGCCCTGTCGTTCGTCATGGAAGACAGCGAGGAGTCGAGCCGGGTCGTTCTCATCGCGAACGAGCCGGACGACGGCAGCGCCGAGGAGTACCGGCAGAAGGCAAAAGACGAGCGGCGCTACAGCGGCATCCCGCAGCGCACACCGGTCATCTTCGTCGAGGTCTGGCCGGCCGACTCATCCAACTTCGAGGAGGATCTCGGAGTCACCGGGGTGCTGGTGCACGGCTATCGCGTACTGCGGGTCAAGAGCGGGAACATCCCGAATACCCTGGCCACGATCCTCCTGGAGATCCGCGACGTGACCGGCATCGTGCCCGATATCTACTTCGAGTGGAGCGAAGGCAGCCCGCTCGCGAACCTCGGCAAGTTCCTCGTCACCGGTGTCGGCGATGTCGCGCCGGTCACGCGCGAGGTGCTCCGTCGGGCAGAGCCGGACCGCAAACGCCGCCCGGACGTCCACGCGAGCTGAGCGGTGCTCGGACTGGCGACCTGCGGCGTTGTCCTCGGTTGCGATGGCGCCGCCATCGCGCCCTCCTCCGTCTTGCATCTCACCGGCCCGAGCACCGCGCGGGCGGGGTGCCCTCCGCTAAACCCTTGCGGTCGGCCGTCGCGGTGGTCCTAGGACCACCGGCACGGCCGGGGGCGAGGGTTTAGCGATGGGCGGCGCGGCCTAGGGGCCGCACCGAGATCGTCTCGGCGACGGCGTTGTGCGGCAGATCGACGACAAGACGCACGGCATCGGCGACGTCGTCGACACGAAGGTAGAGACGCTCATCGTAGGTTCCCGCGTGCGACTCGACGAGCTCGTGCTGCATGTCTGTGTGCGTCCGGCCGGGATGCACCGACGAAACCCGCACTCCGTTGCCGCGCTCCTCCTCGCGCAGCCCGTCGGCGAGCGCACGCAACGCGAACTTGCTACCCGCGTAGACACTTCCCGCCGCCGACGAGGCGAACCCCGACCCGCTATTGATGAGGATCACGGTGCCCTCGGCGCGACGGAGCGCGGGAAGCGCCAGCCTCGTGATCTCGGCGACAGCGACAACGTTGACCTCGAAAACGCGGCGCCATTCGGCTCGCTCCGTAGCCTCGACAGTCGATCCACCCAGAACGCCGGCCGAGTGCACGAGCACGTCGAGTCCGTGGTCGTGGAGCGCAGGATCCGAGACGAACCCGTCGAGCGCCTCGTCCGACGCCAGATCGGCGGCCCAGGTCGACGCTGCCGGAAGAGTGGCAGCGAGCGCATCGAGCGCGGCCCGGTCGCGCCCGCCGCGGATCACGTGGTGCGTCGTGGCGAGGTCGAGAGCGATCGCGCGGCCGATGCCGCGGGTCGCGCCCGTGACGACGGCCGTGGGACGGGTGCCGGGAGCAGGGGTGGGAGCTGGGGTCGTGTCGGGCACGAAAGGATCCAATCGGTGTCGGCGTCGTTCGATCGTCCCACGTGCCGCGCTGCCGTCACCGCTCCGGCTAGGAACGAATCATTGGCGCGGCCGTGCTCTCGCGGACGACGAGCCCTGTCGTGACGATGACCCCGGACGCCGGCTCGTCGTGGTTCATCTCACGCAAAAGGAGTCCGATGGCGCTGCGGCCGACCTCGTCGAACCGCTGGTGGATGGTGGTGAGGGGCGGCCAGAACGACTCGGATTCGGTCATGTCGTCGAACCCGACGATGCTGAGTGACGCCGGGATGCTTCGTCCGGTCTCGTGGCAGGCCCGCAGGACTCCCAGTGCCATGGCGTCGTTGGCGACGAAGACGGCGGTGATCTCGGGTCGGGCAGCGATCTCGAGGCCGACCCGGTAACCGGATCCCGTGGTCCAATCGCCTCGGAAGGGTTCGGGGACATCGCGCCCTGCGTCGGTCAGCAACGACCGCCACGCAGCCTCGCGGCGACGAGACGAGTAGGAGTTCTCGGGCCCGGTCACATGCCAGACGGTCTCGTGGCCGAGGTCGAGCAGATGCTGGACGGCCAATCGGGTCCCCTGGGCCTGGTCGGTGTCGATGAGCGGACGGGCGCTTCGGCCGCTGGAGTCGATGACGACGACGGGGACATCGGCGGGCAGAGCGAGATCTCGCTCCGCCAGGATGTCGGCCTCGATCACGATGATCACCCCGTCGACCGCCTGCTCACTCAACCGTGCGAACGCACCGGTGACTCCGCCCTGCGTCCGCTGATGAACGGGCAGCAGAGTGATCGTGTAGTCGGCCTCCGAGGCGGCCTCGGCGATCGCCTCCAGAGTCTTCGAGTTGCCGTACGACGAGAGCGTGAACATGATCACGCCGATGGTGTGGAACCGGCCGGAGCGGAGCGCGCGGGCGGCCCGATTCGGGCTGTACCCCAGCTTGTCCATCGCCGCTCGGACACGATCGCGGGTGGCCGGCTGGACGTTGTCGAGACCGCGCGCCACACGGGAGACCGTCTGCATGGAGACCCCAGCCGCGAGTGCGACGTCGGACGCCGAGGCCTTCCTCGACACGGACCCGGTCTCGGTCACGATTTCCTCTCGTAGTAGCGATGGCGACGTTGACATGATACTGTCCCCAGCGAGATGTTGACGTAAACATCGAGTAGAGACAGGGAAGTTTCCATGAGCGTGCGAGCCATGACCGGTGCCGAGACAGGGCGATCTCCCGCCCCCTCTCCCAGGCGCCGCCGCCGGGGCAAACAAACCGGATGGCTGTTCGTCGGCCCGTTCGTCATCGTCCTGATCGCCATGCTGGTCATCCCCATCGGCTACGCGCTCTACCTGAGCCTGTTCCGCGACCAGCTGATCGGCGGCAACCACTTCGTCGGGCTGTCCAACTACGTGCAGCTGATCCAGGATTCGAAGTTCTGGAACGGCTTCGTCCGCGTCCTGGTCTTCCTCGTGATCCAGGTACCCGTGATGCTCGTGCTCGCCCTCGTCGCGGCACTCGCCCTCGACAGCGCACGGGTCCACGCGGCGGGCTTCTTCCGAATCGCGATCTTCCTGCCCTACGCGGTGCCCGGAGTCGTTGCAGCTCTCATCTGGGGCTTCATCTACGGCCCGCAGTTCGGTCTCACCGGTTCGTTCAACCACGCGATCGGCATCGACCTGCTGCAGCCGTTCACGCCGACCTGGATCCTGACGTCCATCGGCAACATCGTCACCTGGGAATTCCTGGGCTACAACATGATCATCTTCTTCGCGGCCCTCCGCGTCGTGCCGACCGACCTCTACGAGGCCGCCGCCCTCGACGGCGCCGGGCCCCTCCGCACGATCATCTCGATCAAGCTCCCCGCCCTGCGCGGCTCCATCGTCATCGCGACGATCTTCTCGATCATCGGCAGCTTCCAGCTGTTCAACGAGCCGAACCTGCTGAAATCCCTTGCCCCCAACGTGATCGGCACGTTCTTCACCCCGAACATGTACGCCTACAACCTCTCGTTCGCCGGCCAGCAGTTCAACTACTCCGCCACGGTGGCCATCGTCATGGGAGTGATCACCGCAGTGATCGCCTACGTGGTCCAGGTGCGCGGCACGCGAACGGAGAACCGATGAGCACCCTCACCCGCCCCGCCACACAGGCAGGGCCCGCCAATCGGCCGAGAAAGCCGAAGCCCGGCACGAACGGCAGCGGTCTGCGCGAGAAGAAGTCCCTTCCACTGACCGCGATCATGGTCGTGTTCCTCGTGTACTCGTTTGCGCCCCTCTTCTACCTGATCGTCAACTCGACAAAATCGCAGGACGACCTCCTCTCGACCTTCGGTCTCTGGTTCGGCAGCGGTTTCGACCTCTTCGGCAACATCCGGGACGTCTTCACCTACAACGGCGGGATCTTCCTGCAGTGGTTCGGCAACACCCTGCTCTACGTGGTCGTCGGCGCAGGCGGTGCCACCTTCCTGGCCACCATCGCCGGTTATGGGCTGGCGAAGTTCCGCTTCGTCGGCCGCCGAGTGGTGTTCGCCGTCGTCCTCGGATCCATCGCCATCCCCGGCACTGCGCTGGCCGTTCCCACCTTCCTGCTGTTCTCGAAGATCGGCCTGACCAATACGCCGTGGGCGATCATCCTGCCCTCGTTGATCAGCCCGTTCGGGCTCTACCTGGTCTGGACCTACGCCGTCGACGCGATCCCGACCGAGCTCCTCGAGGCGGCCAGGATGGACGGTGCCTCCGAGCTCCGGATCTTCTTTACCATCGCCGTGAAGCTTCTGACCCCCGGCATCGTCACCGTGCTGCTGTTTTCCGTCGTCGCGACCTGGAACAACTACTTCCTGCCGCTCATCATGCTCAGCGATCCGCGATGGTATCCGCTGACCGTCGGCCTCAACCAGTGGAGCCAACAGGCGTCCGGCGTGGCCGCGCACCCCATCTACAACCTGGTCGTGACGGGTGCTCTCATCACGATCATCCCCATCGTCGTCGTGTTCCTCCTGCTGCAGCGCTACTGGCAGTCGGGTCTCGGCGCCGGGGGCGTCAAGGAGTAGTCCCTCCCGTCCCCCTGCACCATCCGGGCGTCCTGCCCATCCCTCCCATCACACAACGAAGTGAAAGGATCCCTTGTGCACAAGCGCCTGCGGATAATCGTGACGGCCACCGTCACCGCCCTCGCCGTGACAGCAGCCCTTGCCGGCTGCTCCACCGGCAGCACCTCCACCGGTTCCTCCGGAGGCAGCGCCGCCGCGGTCACCGCCGCCCTCAAGAAGGGCGGAACGCTCACCTACTGGTCGTGGACGCCCTCGGGTGCCGCCCAGGTGAAGGCGTTCGAGAAGGCCTACCCCAAGGTCAAGGTCAATCTCGTCAATGCCGGCACCGGAAGCGACGAATACACCAAACTCCAGAACGCGATCAAGGCCGGATCCGGCGCTCCCGACGTCGCCCAGATCGAGTACTACGCGCTCCCGCAGTTCGCCCTCGCGGGGTCGCTCACCGACCTCTCGCAGTACGGCTTCGACTCGCTGAAGAGCAAATACACCTCGGGCACCTGGGGTTCCGTCGACCTTGACGGCAAGCTCTACGGCCTGCCGCAGGACTCCGGCCCGATGGCGATGTTCTACAACAAGACCATTTTCGACAAGTACGGCCTGACCGTGCCGAAGACGTGGGACGAATACGTCGCCGACGCCAAGAAGCTCCACGCCGCCAACCCGAACGAGTACCTCACGAGCGACACGGGCGACGCCGGCTTCACGACCAGCATGATCTGGCAGGCCGGCGGCACCCCGTTCGTCACGAACGGCACCAAGGTGACCGTCAACCTGCAGGACGCCGGCAGCAAGAAGTGGGCGGACACCTGGAACGAGCTCGTCGAGAACAAGCTGCTCTCCAGCACACCCGGCTTCACGGACGACTGGTACAAGCAGCTCGCCAACGGCGAGATCGCCACGCAGATCACGGGCGCCTGGTTCCCCGGCGTCATCGAGTCCGGCGCCAAGGGCGGCTCAGGCGACTGGCGCGTCGCTCCGATCCCGACCTACGACGGCACGACGGCCGTCACCGCTGAGAACGGCGGCGGCACGCAGTCCGTGCTGAAGCAGAGCAAGAATCAGGCGCTGGCCGCCGGCTTCGTCAAATGGCTGAACTCGTCGAACGACAGTGTCAACACGTTCCTCGCCTCCGGCGGCTTCCCGTCGACCACATCGACGCTCGCGTCGTCGTCGTTCCTCGACACGAAGCCCGACTACTTCGGCAATCAGGACATCAACTCGGTGCTCGCCGGCGCATCCGCCTCGGTCAAGAGCGGCTGGTCCTACCTTCCGTTCCAGGTCTACGCAAACAGCATCTACGCCGATACGGTCGGACAGTCCTACCAGAACAACAGCGATCTGAACACCGGTCTGAAAGCGTGGCAGGCGGCCATCGTGAAGTACGGCAACCAGCAGGGCTTCACCGTCACCAGCAAGTAGCTCCAGCCTTCGAACACCCGGGCGGG
>JAODMX010000034.1 GCA_025464735.1 Frondihabitans sp.
CACGTACTACTACAAGAACATGAAGCCGCTGTGGACTCAGAACACCGGTATCGGACTCCCGCCCCTGAAGTCGATCACCGAGACCACCGAGTTCCAGGCGAACGCGAACAACGTGAAGATCATCAAGGAGTGGCAGCCCATTTCCAGCACCTGGGCCGCTCCGGGTGGCGAGGCGCTGTTCCTCGGTGTCACGGCGGTGGACGGTACGCCGGCCATGACGACCTTCACGCAGTCGATCCTCGGCGGCAAGGTGACGGCAAAGGAAGCCCTGACCACACTTCAGACCGCTATCAAGGCGACGGCTTCCTGAGTCGCTCGGCGACGTCGGACAACTTGCAATCTGTGGTGAAGGAGAACATATGTCGGCCAACAGCGTCGCTGAGAATCTGAAGCGCGCCCGTCGCGGAGTCGGTCAATCCGGCTCCGGGCGGGCGCCCAAGCCCCCGAGTGGTGTCGCGACTCCGCGCAAGCGGAAGCTGCTTAACGCCCGGACGTGGACGTTGCTGGCGTTTGCGCTTCCGTCGCTGGTTCTGCTGCTCTTGATCAACCTCTACCCGGTGATCTACGCGTTCATTCAGTCGTTGCATAACGGGACGCTGTTGTCGTCGGGTCCGTTTGTGGGTTTCCAGAACTACATCAGCATTGTTCAGGAGTCGTCGTTCTGGCACGCGGCCCTGTTCACGGTGATCTTCACCGTGGTCGGTGTCTTTGGCAGTTGGTTGGTCGGGCTCGCGATGGCGTTGCTGTTGCGGACGCACATCCCAGCCAACGGGCTGTTCAAGGTGCTGCTGCTGTTGCCCTGGATCGTGCCGGTGGTGGTGTCGGCGACGTCGTGGAACTGGTTGGTCGCGACGCCGCAGTCTCCGCTGCCGATCATTGCGCAGGCTCTGGGATTCGGGAACGTACTCTTCTTGGCGAATCCTCTCCTGGCACAGATCACGGTCTGCGTGTTCAAGGTCTGGATCAGCTTCCCGTTCATGATGATGATGATGTCGTCGGCTCTGGCCTCGGTCGACACCAACGTCTATGAGGCGGCGAAGGTTGACGGTGCCAGTAACTGGCAGGGTTTCCGTCTGATCACGCTGCCGCTGATCGCCCGCACGACGTTCGTGTCGTGGATCCTGATGACGATCTTCTGTGTGAACGACTTCCCGACGATCTTCCTTCTGACCGGTGGCGGGCCTGTCAACTCCACCCAGTCTCTGGTCGTGTTGGCGTACCTGACCGTGTTCCAGAACTTCCAGACCGGTCCGGGGGTCGCGATCGCGTTCCTGATGACCTTTGTCTTGGTCGTTATCTCCGTGGTGCTGTACCGCCAGATCCGAAAGGTGAACATCGAATGAGTACCATCTCGATCCGGCGCGGTCGTGACCGTGCCGATGACGACGCTGGCATCACGAAGGTCGCGAAACGGCGGACCTCTCAAGATCTCCGGGAGCGCGGCAAGTGGTGGCGGTTCGTTGTGATCCTCGTGATCACGGCGATTGTCCTGGTGCCGATCCTGGCGGTGTTTGCCCTGTCGTTGCAGCCCTCCCTGGGGAGCACATCGACGTCGGCGATCACGTTCGAGAACTTCATCGATATCTTCAGCCAGACCGGTGTGATCACGTGGCTGACGAACAGTCTGCTGGTGACGGTCGTCACGGTCGTTATCGCGGTCGCGGTCGCCGCTCCGGCCGGGTATGTGCTGTCGCGGTCGCGGTCGAAGTTGGTGTCGGGGTATTCCCTGATCCTGTTCGTGGTGCAGTCGCTGCCGGTCGTGACGGCGGTGATTCCGTTGTTCATTCTGTTCGCGAACATCGGTCTCGTCGACAACCTCGTCGGTGTGACGATCATTTATGTGGGTGCGACGATGTCGGTCGCGATCTGGATGATGGCGGCGTACTACGACTCGATTCCGATCGCTCTCGAAGAGGCGGCCTGGATGGATGGGGCATCCCTGTTCGGATCCTTCACTCGGATCGTTTTGCGAAACTCGCTCCCCGGAATCCTGTCGACGGCGATTTTCTCATTCCTGTTGGCGTGGAACGACTACCTGATCGCGGTCGTGTTCCTGCGGTCGGATTCGAACTACACGCTCCCGGTCGGGTTGGAGACGTTCTTCCAGCAGAACGCGACCAACTGGGGTCTCGTGATGGCGGTTGCTGTTGTGATGATGCTGCCGCCGATCATCCTGTTCGCATTCCTGAACCGGTACTTCAGCGTGGGCGGCATCGGCGGTTCGCTTGCCGGCCGATGAGCCGAGCCTGCTGACCTCGTGTATGCGTGCGGCCGTGAACCGAGTGGTCCCGGCCGACGACTGGCCCGCCGGCTGGGAAGGCGGGGTGGCCGACTTCCTGGCCGCTTCGCGAGCTGATCTCGCCTGGGCCGTGCCCCTCCTCGCGTCACTCGAGGAGCGACTGGACGGCGCGGCTCAGGCGCTCCACGGGGTGGAGTTCGCTGATCTTGCGGAGGCCGAGCAGGACATCCTGTTGAAGAGCCTCGAGACTCAAGGTGCCGAGGCTCTGCGCGAATTCGAAGCGCTGCGCCGCGTCTGCTGGGAGGGCTTCTACGCTGCTTCCCCCGGGCACACGCCGGCAGGTCTCGAGATGATCGGTTTCCGCCCCGTGCCGCTCGGAGTGACTCCTGTCGAGCCCGATCCCGTTCCGGGCCTCCGCGCTGCCGACGTGCGGCGGTCCTACGACGCGATCGTCATCGGCAGCGGCCCCGGCGGCGGAGTGGCCGCCCAGGTACTCACGCAGGGCGGCAAATCCGTTCTGCTGATCGAGCGGGCGCTTCCCTTGGCCAACGCGGCTCTTCGCGGTGACCACCTCCACGGCAAGCGCAACGCGGTGTATGCGGTGACCGCCGGCCCCGGAAAGGGGCATCCGCGAGTGGCGCAACTGGACGACCGCGACGTCCTCCTCGATGGCACCGATGACGCCGCGCTCTACGGCCTGAACGCGATGGCGTTCGGTGGTGGCACGCGCCTGTGGCAGGGCATGGCGTGGCGCTTCCTTCCGGAGGACTTCCGGATGGCAAGCCAATACGGCACTCCCGACGGTTCGAGCCTCGCCGACTGGCCGATCGGCTACGACGAGATGGAGCCGTACTATTCGCGTGCCGAGCAGGAACTTGGGGTCTCAGGATCCGAAGGGGCCCTGACGAATCGCACGCCGCGTTCCGCCGGCTACCCGATGCCCGCGATGGGAACCGAGCCGGCGCGGGAGCTGCTGGGCCGCGCCGCCGATACGCTCGGCTGGGGCTGGGGGCCGATTCCTCTCGCGATCAACAGTGTTCCCCACGACGGCAGGCCAGCGTGCGTCCGCTGCCCGCAGTGCGTCGGTCACGCCTGCCCGGTGAACGCGAAGAACGGCGCGAACAACACCTTCGTCCCGCGCGCCGTGAGCACCGGGCGCCTCGATATCCTCTACGACGCCGAAGTCATGGAGGTCCGCGACGGGCTCGGGCGCGCCGGAGTGACAGTGATGGCCGACGCCTCGACGAACCCCGTCGCCCTCGAGATCACGGCCGACGCGGTCGTCGTCTCGGCCGGAGCCGTCGAGACCCCACGCCTCCTGCTCGCGTCTGGGCTCGGCAATGACCACCTGGGTCGCCATCTGCACGACCATCGTTTCGTCACCGTGCTCGGCACTGTCGACGAACCCGTGAAGCCCTACGTCGGCCCTGGCCACTCGGTCGCGACGCTTGATCACGTTCATGCCGACACGATTCCCTGGGGTGGGGGCGTCATCGTCGACCTGATGAGCCTGCTTCCGTTGACTTCGGCCTCGGCTCATTCCGTGCATGGCGTTCCCGGCTGGGGTGCGTCCCACAAGCGCTGGATGCGCGAGGGCAGAACCCACGCCTTCGGCGTGTTCGGGATGGGCCAGGAGATCCCGCTGCCGACGTCGAGGGTGACTCTGGTCGACGGCGTGCGCGACCGATGGGGCAGGCCCGCGGCAGCCCTCCGGAAGAACGTGCATTGGACCTCTCGCGAGGTCGAGAACGGCATGGCCGATCTCGGCGCGGTCTGGCTCGAAGCGGCCGGCGCTCGTGACATTCGGAGGCAGCACGGCGGCCCTACCGCCTCGGCCGCCGGCGAACACTCGTGCGGCACCGCCCGGATGGCGTCGTCTCCCGACGCCGGCGCGACCGATCCGTTCGGCCGCCTGTATGGAACCACCCGAATCACCGTCTGCGACGCCTCGTTGCACCCGACGAACGGCAGTGTCAATCCGGCGCTGACCGTTGTCGCCAACGCGTTCCGCGTCGCAGAGAATCTCCTGGAGGAATGGCCCCGTTGACAGAGAACACCCGTAAAGCGCTCATCGTTCGAGGAGGCTGGGACGGACATCAGCCCGTGGAAACGACGAACCTCTTCATTCCCTTCCTCGAACAGGGCTTCGAGGTCCGTGTCGAGGAATCGGCGGCGGTCTATGCCGACACCGACTACCTCGCAACAGTGGACCTCATCGTGCAGTCCAACACGATGACGACGATTGAGACCGAGGAGTTCCGCGGCCTCCGCGGCGCCATCGAGAACGGCACCGGATTCGCCGGCTGGCACGGCGGGATCGCCGACTCCTACCGGAACAACTCGGACTACCTTCAGCTCGTCGGCGGCCAGTTCGCCGCGCATCCGGGCAAGGCGCCTGAAGAGCGCATCGGCGAGCAGAGCGACAACTACGTTCCCTACACGATCGAGATGTTGCCGGCCGCTGCCGATCACCCCATCACACAGGGCATCTCCGATTTCGAGCTGACCACGGAGCAGTACTGGGTGCTGCACGACGACTACAACGATGTGCTCGCCACGACGACGCAGGCCGTCCGGCCCTGGGATCCGTGGAATCGCCCGATCACCTCACCGGCCATTTGGACCAGGCAGTGGGGCAAGGGGCGCATCTTCGTCTCGACCCCCGGGCATCATGTCGATATCCTCGAGAACCCCACCGTCCGCACCATCATCGAAAGGGGCCTGCTGTGGGCAGCCCGCTGACCGTAGGCATCATCGGAGTCGGAAAGATCTCCGAGCAGTACTTCGCGAGTTTCCCCAGCCTTCCCGGCCTGAAACTCACTGCCGTCGCTGACATCGACGCTGCCCGCACCAAGCAGGTCGCCGAGGAGCAGGGCGTCAGGGCTCTCACGGTGGACGAACTTCTCGCCGACAAGTCGATCGACGCGATCGTCAACCTGACCATCCCCGCGGCGCACGTCGAGGTCGGCATGCGCGCGCTGGCAGCGGGCAAGCACGTCTTCGCCGAGAAGCCTCTGGGGCTGTCGCCCGAGGAGGCGTTGCCGATGCTCGACCTGGCGAACGAGCTCGGGCTCCGCGTCGGCAGCGCTCCCGATACTGTCCTCGGCACGGGGATCCAAACCGCCCGGCAGATTCTCGACGCCGGGACGATCGGCTCGCCGGTCGCCGCGCAGGTGCACTGGTCGTCGCCGGGGCACGAAGCGTGGCACCCGTCGCCCCTCTTCTACTACCAGCCGGGCGGT
>JAODMX010000052.1 GCA_025464735.1 Frondihabitans sp.
GGCGGCGTTCCTCGCGGCGCACGACCAGCTCGCCGAGCACGTGATCGACCTCGCCGCCGTGTCTGAGGCGGAGAAGCAGTGGCTCCTCGAGCACGCAGCGGCGGTCCTCTACCCGAGCACGTACGAAGGCTTGGGACTCATCCCGTTCGAGGCCGCCCGGGCGGGAACACCCTGCCTGTTCGCTCACGTTTCAGCGCTCCGCGACACGCTGCCCGAGGAAGCCGCGACGCTGGTGCCATGGGACCCTGGCCGAAGCGCCCAGCGCGCCATCGGAGTTCTGCGCGACAGCGAGCAGGCCGCCCGTCTGGTGAAGCTCGTTCGCAAAGCGTCCGAGCGCTTCACCTGGGACGCCGCAGCCGAGCGGCTGCTCGCCGCCTACGCGGTCGCCGCCGAGTCGCCCGCCCCCGCGATGGCCCGCGTCGCGGCCCGGGTGGCGAAGGTCGAACACGACTACTGGAGCCAGCGCCAAGCCCTGAGCGAAACGGCGATGACCCTCGTCGGCCCGCACAACGGCCTCCTCGACGAAGAGGCACAGGCCTCCCTCGTCCAAGTCGCGTCTCGAACGCGGCTGAATGCCTCGCTGCGGACGGCGCTGAAGGTCGCTGCCCGGCTGCCGCGACGGCCCTGATCACCGAGACGTCGGGCGCCCTCACGGCGTTCCCGTCGCTATGTTCCGGCCGGTGAGCCTGCGAGATCTCCAGCACGCGAGCGGCAAGCTGCCGCCCCACGCGTCCGACGTCGTCGTGGTCATCCCGCTCTTCGGAGCCCATGATCATTTCGTCCGGTGCCTGAGCAGCGTCCTCAAACACACGCGGCGTGAGGTGCCGATCCTCGTGGCGGACGATGCCTCGCCGGATCCGGCCAGCCGCGCATGGGCGGGCGAGCTCGACGACGCCGGTGTGATCGACCACGCTGTCTTGTGGCTCCGCCGGCCTGACAACGTCGGCTTCGTGCACAACTGCAACGCGGCCTTTGCGCTGTGCGCGCCGTCTGACGTCGTCCTCCTGAACTCCGACTGCATCGTCGCCGACGGCTGGCTCGACGGGCTGCGCGATGCAGCGCACGCCGACTCGATCAACGCGACGGCGACCGCGCTCACCAACCACGGCACCATCGTCTCCGTCCCGCGGCGAAACCACCCGAACCCGATGCTGCCCCAGGACATGACGCTCGACAGCGCCGCGGCCGAGATCCGGGCTCGGTCGCCGCGGCTGCGTCCTCGCCTGCCGGCAGCCATAGGTCACTGCGTCTGGATTCGCCGGCCAGCGCTCGACCTCGTCGGCGGCTTCGATGAAGCATTCGCCCCTGCCTACGGGGAGGAGGTCGACTTCTCCCAGCGTTGCCTGCTCAACGGCCTGCAGCACGTGCTGGCTGACGACGTCCTCGTCGAGCATCACGGTGGGGGCTCGCTCGACGTCGAAGGCGCACGCAATCCCCTCCAGAAGGCGCACGACGCGATCATCGACACGCGGTACGCCTACTACACCCGCATGGTCAAATCAGCCGAGACCGACGAGACGTCGCCGCTCGCGCGATCGCTCGCAACCGCGCGACGGATCATGCAGCTGCCTTCAGTGACGATCGATGCCCGCTGCCTTGGCTCGTTCCTCACGGGGACACAGCTCCACACGCTCGAGCTGATCGGCGCGCTGTGGCGGACGCGCCGCGCACACATCCGGGTCGTGCTCCCGGACCAGATGGGGCAGTACGCGCGCGACACGCTCGACGTCATGCCAGGCCTCGAGCTCATGGCTCAGTGGGCCGTCGACGAGGGGACGCCGACGACCGACGTCGTTCACCGCGCCTACCAGATCTCAGGCCCCGACGATCTGCGTTTCCTCGCCCAGCTGGGCGATCGACTCGTCATCACGAATCAGGACCTGATCGCCTACCGCAACCCCGGGTATTTCGCCTCGGCCGGGCAATGGCTGCGGTATCGCCGGCTCACCGCCGAGTCGCTCGCCTTGGCCAGCGTCGCCGTGTTCTTCTCTCGGCATGCCGCCGACGACGCGCTGGCCGAGGACCTCGTAGCCGAGGATCGCGTTCGGGTTGTTCCCATCGGGGTCGACCACCGCCTCGGCTCGCTGCGACCGGCCCCGGCCCGCCCTGCCGGTTGCGAGGGACTCGAGGAACGGCCCTACATGCTGTGCCTGGGAACACGCTTCCGGCACAAGAACCGCGTGTTCGCACTGCGCCTGCTCGAGGCGCTGCGCGAGCGCCACGGATGGCAGGGCCGGCTCGTGCTCGCCGGACCCGAGGTCAGCGAAGGTTCGTCGTCGGGCGACGAGGCCGCGTGGCTGTCGGCGCGACCCGATGTCGCCGAACATGTCCTCGACCTGCCGGCGGTCGACGAGGCCGAGAAGTGGTGGCTCTACGAGCACGCCGCCGCGATCGTCTATCCCACCATCTATGAAGGATTCGGTCTGATCCCGTTCGAGGCAGCCGATGCGGGCAAGCCGTGCTTCTTCGCCCGACAAGCGTCGCTCGCGGAGTTCCTGCCCGAATCGACCGCGACGATCGTGCCATGGAATGCAGCCGCGTCGGCTGACCGTGCGATCACGATCCTGACCGACGCCGAGCGAGCCGATCAGCTCGTCTCCGAGGTGCGAAGCGCGGGACAGCGCCTGACCTGGGACCAGACGGCTGAGGGGCTGCTCGCGACTTACGACGACGCCGTGAGTCTCCCCGCGCGCGACATGGTGCGCCTGTCGGGCTCCGCCATGACGCTGGACGCAAAGTACTGGAACCTGCGTCAGGCGATAGGACCGACCGGTCTTGCCCTCGTCGACCCCGAGACCCGGCTGCTCCCGGAGGACGCTCAACGCGCACTCGCGGCCCTTGCCCGGCGGCCCGTCACGCGGCGACCGCTGCTGGCGGCGCTTCGGGCCGTGCGACGTGTGGGAACACGCGCGGCGGGGAGCGCGGCAGAGGCACAGGCGACGGCGGACCTCGAAGCCAACGAGCTCGTCGAACGACGCACAGACAACGGCGACCAGCCGGGCTGAGGGCCGACGGGTCCCTCGTCTGGAACCATGGCACCGACATGAGCGTCAGCAAGCCACAGAGGCCGACGGTCGTCGTCGACGGGGTATCGAAGAGCTTCCGCCTCCCGCGCGAGCAGGTCCACACGCTGAAGGAGCGGGTCCTCCATCCGCTCCGGCGCCCCGGGCACGACACGCTCAACGCCCTGCGCGATGTCTCGTTCGCGGTTGATCAGGGAGAGTTCTTCGGCATCGTGGGTCGCAACGGCTCGGGGAAGTCGACGCTTCTGAAATGCCTCGCCGGCATCTATGCGACCAACACCGGCGCCATCTACGTCAACGGCCGCGTGTCGACGTTCATCGAGCTGGGAGTCGGCTTCAACCCAGATCTCCCGGCACGCGACAACGTGATGTTGAACGCCACGATGCTCGGTCTAAGCCCGCGGGAGGCACGCGAGCGCTTCGACGCCATCATCGACTTCGCCGAGCTCCGTGACTTCATCGACCTCAAGCTCAAGAACTACAGCTCGGGCATGATGGTCCGCCTGGCCTTCTCGGTGATGATCCAAGTCGACGCCGACGTGCTGCTCATCGACGAGGTGCTCGCCGTCGGCGACGCCGCGTTTCAGCAGAAGTGCTACGACGAGTTCGAGCGAATCCGGGCCAGTGGCCGTACCGTCCTTCTGGTCACGCATGACATGAATGCGGTGCGCCGGTTCTGCGACCGGGCGATGCTCATTGAGCAAGGCAAGGTCGTTGCCAGCGGCGACCCCGAGACCGTCGGCAATCGGTATCTGCAGCTGAACTTCTCGGCCGAGGCTCGCGCCGCGATGGAGGGCGAAGCGCAACTCCGCGCCCAGCACGGCCTCCAGCCAGTGGTCTACATGGGCGACGAGGACGCGACGTTCGGCGATGGCCGCGCGAGCATCACCGAGGCGTGGTTCGAGGACGATGACGGCAAGCCGGCCGTGATCATCGCCAACGGTGAGCCGGCGACGTTCGTCATGCGCGTGAGGTTCAACGAAGACGTGGAAGACCCGCTCTTCTCGATGACTATGGTCAACAGCCAGCACCACCAGCTCTTCAGCGCGTCGAGCGTGTGG
>JAODMX010000069.1 GCA_025464735.1 Frondihabitans sp.
CGGCAGGCGGGCTGAGACGGGTCATGCCGGGCTTTCGGGTTGAGGACGCATCGGGAATCCGGTTGTCGGGACTCGGAAGGTGATTAGGTAAGGCTAACCAAACTTCCGGCCGAGGATCAGCGTACCCAGCAGGGGAGGTGCAGGTGCGTCGTGCACTCGCCAAAACGTGTCGCCGAAGCTACCGAGGTGCGGCGTCCTGAGCGAAATAGCTGCCGGGCGTCTGCCCGGTCACCCGGCGGAACGATGCGACGAACGCGCTCGGCGACGAGTAGCCGACGCGGGCGGCCGCCTGGCTCACCGTGTCGCCGTCGGCGAGGAACGCCAGGGCGGCCCGGAGCCGGAGCCGGGTTCGCCAGGTCAAGAACCCCAGCCCGGTCTCGCTGGCGAAGATTCGCGACAGGGTGCGGGTGCTCGCCCCCACCGTGCGTCCCCAGGCATCGAGATCGCGGTCGTCGGCCGGCTCGGTGCTGAGCTGCGCGGCGATGCGCGCCGCTCGCTCGTCGCGCGGAAGCGGCAGATCGATCGTCACGGTCGTCACCGGAGTCAGCAGGTCTCGGAGGAGGGCCTCGGCGCGGCCGCGTGCGTCAGGCGTCAGCTCCTCGTAGAAGTACGGGATCAGCTCACGAAGCAGCGGCGAGACGGACACGACGGTCGGCTCCCGCCACTGGGCCACCTCGGCTTCGACCGACAGATAGATGCCGTGCAGCATGACGGTTTTCAGGGCGGTCGTCGTGTGCCACGTACCGGCCGGGATCCAGAGCGCCAGGTGCGGCGGCAGCACCCAGTGCCGCTCGCCAATGGTGATCATCAGCACGCCCTCGCGCACCCAGGCGAGCTGGTGCCGATCGTGGACGTGATCGTCGAAGGTCTGACCCTTTTCGAGTGGGAAAGTGTCGAACACGAAAGCAGCGTGGCGGGCAGGCGACATGATCTGTCACCATACGGCATTCCTGCCAGGGCCTGCTGAATCTAGCGTGGAAAGGTGCCCGTTTCCACTCGACCCGTCCGCCCCCTCCTGGTGCGCCGTCTGCCCGGCATCGGCCTCGCGACGCTGCTGCTCGCGGGCCATCAGGGCGGTGAAGCGGCCGTCTCGGTCATCGTGGGCGCCACGATCCAGCGGGCCGTCGACGGCGGATCGGTCCTCGCACTGATCGGCTGGCTCATCGCTCTCGGGCTCGACTTCGCCACGCTCTCACTCTGTTACCGATTTGGATCCCGGCTCTCCAATCGCCTCGGGTTGGGAATCGAGCACGACCTGAGGATGCGCGTCGTGCGGTCCACCATCGACCTGCCGCACCCACGGGACGGCACGGTCGCCCCCGCCGAAGCGGTCGCCATCGCGACCTCCGACGCTCGTCGCATCGGCTCGTCGCTCCGCGGCGTCATCAGCGTCGTCGTCGCGGCGGTGACGATCGCGGTCGTCGCGCTCGTGCTGATCCGGTCGTCGGTCGTCGTCGCGGCGCTCGTGTTCGGGTCGGCCATCGTCGTCCTCCTTCTCTTGACGCTGCTCGGCGGTCCACTCGAGCGCAGAAGCGAGACCGAGCAGGGCGAGGTCGCTCGAACCGCAGCCCTCGCGACCGACTTCGCGGCGGGCATGCGCGTGCTCGCCGGCCTCGGCGCCGGTCCCGCCGCCGCCGAACGGTATCGGCTCCGCAGTCAGCAGGCGCTCACCCACACGATTCGCGCCTCCCTCTTCGAGGGCGGACTCACCGCGTCGACGTCGCTCGTCGTGGGCCTCTACCTTGCCGCCGTCGGTCTTGTCGCGGGGCGGCTCGCCCTCGCCGGCCAGCTCGGAGTCGGCGACCTGATCGCCGCACTCGGGCTCGCGCAGTTCGTGCTCGGGCCGATGCAGACACTCGGCAGCGCAGGCGCAGCGCTCGCACGCGGGCGCGCCTCGGCGGCGCGAATCGCCGGCGTGCTCGCAGGCGACGTGCCGGTGTCCGCGGGCGCTCCTCACCGAGGTGTCGACCCGACGCCACTCTCCGCACCCGCGATCACCCTGGATCTCGTCACGTCGGACCCGCTGGCGGCTCTCTCGTTACGAGCCGAGGGCGGAGCGCTGACCGGGCTCGCGGTGCCGGACCCAGCCGAGGCCGCGGCGCTGGTCGCGCTGCTCGCCGCCGAGACGAAACCTCTCTCTGGGATCGTGGCGTGCGGGGACCTGACCACGGAGGGGACGGATCCTTCGCTCTGGCGCCGCACCGTGCTCGTCTCGCCGCACGAGACAGCCGTCTTCGGACGCAGCCTCGCCGCCGCGCTCCGCTCGCGGGGAAGGCTGCCCGACGAGGACGTGCTCGAGGCTGCGGGGCTCCGAGACGTAATCTCTAGGGAACCCGACGGCCTCGCGTCACCACTCGGCGACGAGGGGCTGACGCTCTCCGGCGGTGAACGTCAGCGCCTCGCCGTCGCCCGTGCTCTCGGCTTCGATGCACCCGTTCTCGTGCTGCACGAGCCGACCACCGCGGTCGACTCCGCAACGGAAGCCGCGATCGCGACAGGGATCCGCAGGATCCGAGACAGCCGCACCACGATCCTGGTCACCACCAGCCCCGCCCTTCTTCTGGTGTGCGACGAGGTGATCGTTGTGCGGAACGGTCGGGCAACGCAGCGCGGCTCGCACGACGCGCTAGCGCGGCTGGACGAGGCCTACCGTGAGGCGGTGCTGTCGTGAGCGCTGCCGCGCTGCCCATCGCCTCGGGCCGGAGCTCGTTGCGGGTGATCGTCGCACTCCTGCTCCGACGTCCATTCGTCGGTATCGGGGCGGCACTGGCCCTCGTCGCCGATGCGGCCTCCTCTCTCGTGGCGCCGGTGGCGGTCGGCCTCCTCGTCGACGCGGTGGGTGGGCCTCCGGCGTCGCGGGGGAGCGTCCTCGTCACGGCCGTGGTGCTCCTGGTGGTGGCCGCTCTCGTCCAGGCGATCACCAGTGCCGTGTCGGCGATCCTGGTCGTCACGACAACGGAACCGGCACTCGCCGCACTCCGTGAGGACGCGCTCTCCGCTGGTCTCCATCTGGATCCGGCGCGGCTCGAGAGAGCCGGAGTCGGCGACCTCGTGGCTCGCCTCACCGGCGATATCGAGCGGCTGTCGGAGGTGGCCGGGGGCACACTGGCCGCGTTCGTCTCGTCGGGCCTCGTCATCGCGCTGACACTCGGCGGTCTGCTGGCGCTCGACCCGCGATTCGCGCTCGCAGGGCTCCTGGGCCTGCCGATCCAGGTGCTGACCGTGCGCTGGTACGTGCGCCGCTCCTCCCGTGTCTACCGTCGGGTTCGGACGGCGGAGAGCGGGCTGCACCAGCGGCTCCTGGCGTCGATCGTCGGGGCCTCCACTGTGCGTGCCTACGGCGACGAGCGACTCCATGAGGAGCGGATCGAGCGACGTTCGCTTCTCGCGGTGCGCCTCGGGGAGGCGGCGTTTCGGTTGTCCACGCGGTTCTACGGTCGGCTCAACATCGCCGAGGCGGTCGGGCTCGGGGCGGTGCTCGCCACGGGGTTTCTGCTCGTCTCGCGGGGCGACGTGCCGCTCGGAGCCGTGGCAACCGCCGCGCTGTTCTTCACGCGGCTGTTCGACCCGATTAACACCGTGCTCGGCCTCGCCGACACCGTGCAGCAGGGCGCGTCGAGCCTGACGCGGGTGGTCGGGCTGATCGAGGCGAGGCCTGTGGTGTCGGATGTGACTGTCGCGGCTGTGACGAGGCCCGGACCTGCTGTGCGCCTCGTTGACGTCGTCGTTCGCTATGGGACCGGCCCGGCCGCCGTCGACGGCGTCTCGCTCACGCTCGAGCGCGGAACGCGCGTGGCCGTGGTGGGAACCAGCGGTGCCGGCAAGACGACCCTCGGCCGGCTGATCGCGGGCACTCTGGATCCGACCGGCGGTCGAGTCGATCGCGGTCTTCGCTCCGACGTCGTCCTGCTTGACCAGGCCGTGCACGTCTTCGCCGGGACGCTCCGCGACGACCTCCGCCTTGCGGCTCCGCACGCCGACGACTGCGCTCTCGAGGAGGCGCTCGCGATGGCAGGATTCGCCGCGCAGCTCCCATCGGGCCTCGAGACGGTGATCGGAGCGGGCGGCCACCAGCTGACCGCCGCTGAGGCGCAACACCTGGCGTTGGCTCGGCTCGTCCTGCGCGATCCTGAGCTCGCCGTCCTCGACGAGGCCACAGCCGATGCCGGAAGCGCGTCGGCGGCTGCCCTCGAGCGCGCGACCGGACGGGTCCTGGCCGGACGTACCGCCCTCGTCATCGCGCACCGGCTGACCCAGGCCGACGCGGCCGATCGGGTGATGGTACTGGAGGCCGGTCGCATCGTGGAGGACGGATCGCCGGCCGCTCTGCGGGGCGCTGGTGGCCCGTACTCGCGGCTGCACGCGGCGTGGGACGGGGCTCGCGGGGTGGTCGAGGCTCCCGGTCGAGTGGTGTGGTGACGTCTGGAAGTAATGTGAAATGCTCACATTTGAACATGATGTTCTTAATCCGATAGGTTGACCGTTGTTCGGCGGGCTGATCGTCGACGCCAATCGCTTGGAACGCATCATGAAAATTCGCCTCTTCTCCATTGCTCTGATCGCCGCTGCGGCCGTCGGCACGATCCTGGTCGCGCCGGTCGCCGCCGAGGCGGCGCAGAGAGCTTCGCTTGCGACGTCTGATCGAGCCGAGTTCGGCGTCGTACTTCCGGACAGCGCCACCGCGCCGAAGACGGTCACGTTCCCCGGAGGGGGGACGTGGGATTACGGGACCAATGCCGGCACCTACTCGAACTACTTTCACAAGTCCAAGAAGCACGCGACGTCTGTGGTCAACGGGAACGCCACCTACGCAAGCAGCGGCACCGCCCGGGCGAACGCGTGGTCGAAGGTCTCGATCTTCCACACCTGGACGGGGAACAAGGCTTTCTACCGATTCGTCTGATTGAACAGTTTCGCCCAGTCGTCCTCGCCCGGGCGGCACCCTCGTTCCCTCGAGATCGGTGAGAGTCCAATGGTCCTGAAACTCAGCATCGCGGCCGCGGTCGTCACCGCGCTCCTCGTGGCATTTCTCGTTGTCCGCACGAGCGACGAAGTCGCGCCCGAGGGAACGAACATGGTCGTCACGGTCTGGCAGGCGCGAGAAAACCTCACGCGCCCGGAAGCGCGAGAGGTGGTGGAGGAGACCGCGCGTCAGCACGACCTCACTCTCTACAAGAGCGTGAATACGGTCACGGGTGACAAGACTGTTCGGACGCTCTATGTCATCAACCAGGGGCGGGATCGCGGACTAGCACCACCAACGGAGGATTATCGCGACTTCGGTCAGTTCCTTCATACCCGCTACCTTCCAGGTCATGACCTCATCGACGCCGAGCTAGGAGGAATGTACGTCACGTCGGCCAGCGAGGCAGACGCGGACGAATTCGCTCGTGCACTGAACGCGCGGGGCATGACGGTCACGACGCAGTACTTCGGGCCTGTCGGAATGGTGTTGTGGACGAGCTCACTCGTTCCGCTTGTTCCGCTGACCGCAGCTGCACTCCTAGCCTTGATCCTCGGCTGTGCGCAGTCGACGATTTCCTCCCGGCGCCGAGATGCTCTCCTCCTCGTCAACGGAAGCCAGCGATGGCGAACAATCCTCACCTATCTCGGCTCCGGCGTCCTGCTGACCCTCGTCCTGGGAGCTGCGGGAGTAGTCCTGTCGCTACCGGTGCTCGCGCTGTACAACGGGCTCGCCCAATTCAGCAGGTTCGCGCTTGCCGCCTGCGTCGGGCTCGGTGTGGTTGCCGCAGTCGTCACCACCGTCATCCTGCTGGTGTCACTGGGGGAGTCACGGGTCCGTGCCGTTGCTGCTCTCGGCGGGAAACGGCCGCTTCGCCAGCAGGCAGCGGCCGGTGTCGCGATCCACATGTGCTCGCTCACTCTGGTCCTCGTCGTCGTGTCGTCCGTCGTGGCGTCCGGGGTCGATGCTGCGAGCAACCGCGACGATGCCTCCTCATGGAAGTCGGCCGACAACTTTGTTTCGATGAACTTCCACACGAGCATGGCCGAGTTCGACTCCCTCCAGGAGAGGTTTGCCGAAGTCGCTTTCGAAGCAGACCGACGAGGGGAAGTATTGATCGCCTCGCACCCGATCGTCACGCTGGAGCCAGGAAACGGTCCGGACGACGGCAATTCGCTGATCGTCAACGACCGCTTTCTCATCGAGCAACGAGTCGCGGACAACCGGGGGCGCCGGGTCATTCCGGAGGTCTTGAACCCGAACGCCCTCAGCCTGTTGATCCCTCAGGATCTCATCGCCCATAAAGCGACATTGCTTGGCGAGTACCGCGAATGGGCTCATTTCCTTGCAGCCGACCGAAGCCACGAAAGCAACAAGCTGAGAGCACCTCCCGTCGACGTGATCGTCACGAAGTCCGGGCAGCGCGTTTTCAATTATTCGACGGGCGACTCGACGAGTTCGCAGCTCGATCCGGTCATTGCGGTTCTCCCCTCGGCCACGCCTCTGGTCTCGAGCGACTGGATTGCGTCGAGCATGACCGGCGGCGAAGTCCTCTTCGACGACGCCGGCACCCTGCGGACGGAGATACGAGCCGCCGGTTTGGAGCCGTACATCGGGTCGATCGATCACGTGAGCGACCTCGCCGCCGTCCGGCTCAGCGATCAGGAGCGGGTCCTGCGTGCCTCGACGTTTGCCGGCATACTTGCTGCGCTGATCACGGTCCTGTCATCGGTCGTACTCGCCGTCGCGATCGCCGAGCGGAACAGACGCATCGACTTCGCGCGCTTCGTCAACGGTGCGACCCCGCGCACCGCAACCCTCTTCCGCACCGCCGCACTCGCCCTGTCGAGTGCACTTGCCCTGGCGTTCGCCTCCCTCATCGAGCCATTCACGAGTCCGATCGGCCTGGGTGCGGCCTGCATCGTCGTGCTCGTCGACCTCGCGGTCGTGGGGCTCCTCCTCGCTGTCCAAATCAGGCGCATCCGCGCCGACACCGTCACACGGTCCTGAGATCGCGAACCATCGAAAGGCCAGCATGCTCGTCAACGCGCACTCGACTGATCAACCGCTGATCAGAGTTCAGAACCTGGGCAAGAAGCGGGGCGACCACACGCTCTGGTCCCAGCAGTCCTTCACCGTCGCCGCGGGAACCTCCCTCGCGATCACCGGCCCGAGTGGCGCAGGCAAGACGACCCTGCTCAACTGCATCGGTCTGCTCGAACGGGCAGACACCGGCACCCTCGAACTCGACGGGACCGACGCCACCCACCCGAGCAGCACCAGACGACGGCATCTGTTCCGGAACACAGTGAGTCACCTCTTCCAGAACTACGCGCTGGTCGAGAGCTGGCCTGTCGACCGCAACCTCGACGTCGCCTTTATCGGTCGGTCGGTCTCACGAGGGGATCGCAGGATCCAGCGCGCGCAGGCACTCGACCGCGTCGGCCTCCGAAACCACGGCGCAAGACCCACCCACACGCTCAGCGGCGGTGAGCAGCAGCGGGTCGCGCTCGCGCGACTCCTGCTCAAGAAGTCGCGCATCATCGCGGCCGACGAGCCTTCCGCGGCGCTCGACGACGACAACGTCGCCATGGTGCTGTCCGTCCTCGACGAACTTCGCGACGGCGGAGCGGCGATCGTCATCGCGACCCATGACGAGAAGGTCTCGGAGTGGTGCGACGAACGCCTCCACCTCGACAAGACGAACTGAGGCGCGCCGAGACCCGGCCACCTCACTCGGTGACGTCGATGAGCACCTTCCCGACCACGGCATCCTGCACCGCCTGGTGTGCCGCGGCGGTCTCAGCCAGCGGGAAGCGGTGGAGCGGTAACCCGGCCGCATCGCCGACCGGGAGCGCGCCGGCAATCAGCGCTTCCGTGATGTCTTCCGCGGCTGCCTGGAGAGCCGGCGCGCCGACGGTGTAGAGCAGCACGAACTGGTAGCGGATGTTCTTCGACATGTTGGGCCGGATCGCGAGGGGGAACGAATCGCCGCCGTCGTTGGCGTAGATCGCGATGGATGCCCGAGGCGCCGCGATCGCCTCGTCCAGTTCCGCGTTCGCGCGAATCGAGACCTCGACGATGATGTCCACCCCGCCCGGCGCGATGGCCTCGATCACGGAAGCGGCATCCTCGGTGCGGTAGTTGACGACGTGGTGCGCTCCCGCAGCGGTCACGAGAGCGGCCTTCTCATCGGACGAGATCGTTGTGATCACGGTGGCGCCGGCCCATCTGCCGAGCTGGATCGCAGCGTGGCCGACCGCGCCCGCTCCTCCCGCGACCAGCACATACTTTCCGTGGAGGGCTCCCGGGTACAGGCGGTCCGGCCCGTCTTCCGACACGGTCAAGGCGCGGTGAGCCGTCACCGCCGGTACGCCGAGGCTCGCCCCGATGTCGAAGCTGGTGCCGACCGGCAACTTGACGGTGTGTTCGGCGAGGACATTCGCGTACTCCTGCGCGGTGCCTGACGACCGCTGGTAGGCGGAAAGGTAGAGCCAGACGCGATCGCCGACGTCCAGGCCGGTGACCCCGTCGCCAACGGCATCGACGACGCCGGCCCCGTCCTGGTTCGGCGTCACCTCGGGCAGAGTGAGGTCGCCCGTGCTGCGCGACTTCCAATCGGTCGGGTTGACGCCGGAGGCAAGGACTCGGACGCGGACCTCGCCCGGCTCCGGATCCGTGATCTCGCGGTCGACGAGGTCGAGGACGTCGGGGGAGCCGGTGTGCGTATAGACGATGGATCTCATGCCACGAGTCAACTCCGCCCAGCGGAGGAATATGCCCGGTGTCCGGTCACGGCGTGTTGGGCGACGCGCGCTGCGCTGACGGGGTTGCGCTCACGCGCGTCAGGCCGACGCGGTTGCGCTCGCGCGCGTCAGGCCGACGCGAACATCCGGCCATCAGGGTCGAGACGGCTCAGGATCTGTGTGCTGATCTGCGCGAGCTGCGTCACCTGCTCCGGGCTGAGTGCGTCGATGACTGCCGCGCGCACGTTGCCGACGTGCCCGGGTGCCGCGTGGACGACCTTGGCCCAGCCCGCCTCGGTGAGGGTGGCATTGGTGGCGCGGCGATCTTCGGCGCACGGGCTGCGTGCGACGAACCCCTGGTCTTCGAGGCGGGACACCACGCGGGAGAGACGGGGGAGCGTCGCATTCGTTCGCGCCGCGAGCCCCGTCATCCGGAGTGTGCGCGCCGGGGCCTCGGAGAGCATCGCGAGCACGAAGTACTCGAAGTGCGTGAGGTTCTCGTCGCGGTCGAGCTGCGAGTCGAGCACGCCGGGCAGCAGCTCGAGGACGGCGGCAAATCGAACCCACGCGGTGCGTTCGTCACTCGTCAGCCAGCGCGTATCGTCCATGGCCGCACTCTAGCAAATAGTTGTGCTTACAAGTAAAAAAGTGTGACGGCTGCGCTCGCGACGCACCCTCGTCCGGACTACACGAGCCGAGCCGGATCCGGCGCGTCGGTCCGGACGGGGGTGCGTCGCGGAACCGTCGCGAGCGCGGGGCGGAGCCCTCCGACGGCCCGACGACAAAAACGCCGGAGATGGCCGCGCCCGGCGCCTCCCCGCCCCGCTTAGGCGGCGAGGCGGTGTTCGATGTGGACCATCGGGAGATGGTGACTGACGCGAACCTGCAGGGTCAGATGCCCCCGGCGCGCCAGCGCGACGCACGCGACGGCCGCCGCCAGCGCGGGCATTCCACCGGAGACCATCATGCCGATGTGCACCCCGAACGTCGTGACGATCCAGCCCATGAGGGGGCCGCCAATGGCCTGCCCGCCGAGGAGGACCAGGACGTAGAGCGACATGACGCGCCCACGCACGCCGATGTTGCTCGACATCTGGACGAGCGAGTTCGCAGCCGTCTGGAAGAGCAGCGACGCCATGCCGACAGTGATGAGCATCAGGGCGAACGGCACGACGCCGGGCATCAGCCCGGTCGTCGCTTGAAGCAGCCCGGTGATGCCGACCCCGATCACGATGGTGCGCAGCCGGATGCTTGCGCGCCGCGTCGACAGCAGGGCTCCCGTCAGTGCTCCGACGGCGATCATGGAGTTGAACAGGCCGTAGCCGCCCGCCCCGGCATGGAAGATGTTGTCGGCGAAGGATGCCAGCAGCACCGGCATCGTCAGACCGAAGACCGCGAACACCGCGACGAGGAGCACTGGCCAGATGATGGTCGGCTTGCCGACCGCGTAGGCCAGACCCGCGCG
>JAODMX010000077.1 GCA_025464735.1 Frondihabitans sp.
GTTCGTCGAGGCCCTCGATATCGGATCCGAGGCCAAGGCCCGGCTCGTCGCGCTCACGCCCGGCGCCTACGTCGGCGTCGCCCCGGCGCTCGTCGCGTACCTCGACGCGCCCTAGGCGCCGCGCCAAACCCTCACCGCCGGCTGTCGCGGTGGTCCTAGGACCACCGGCACGGCCGACGCCGAGGGTTTGAGGGCAGATTGCGCCGCCGGGCGAGCCTCAGTGGCCTTTCGGATAGTCGTCTTGCTGGTCTTCGAGGAGACCCTTGACACGGCCGTTCTCGTCGCGCACCTCGCGCCGCTCGGCGTCGTTCGGCTTGGCGGCGAGCGACAGCATCGCGAGAACCACCACGCCGACGATGAAAGCGATTCCGAGGAAGATCCCGGCGAGCGTCACCTGACGCGTCGACATCAGCACGATGAGACCCGTGAACACCCCGAAGACCCCGGCCATGCCGAGGAGTTCGACCGGACGGAGGCGGTCGTGTCTGGTGGGTTCGGTCATGGCCTGTGTGCTCCGTCGATATTCGATTCTGCTGTGCCCTGCACTGCTGTGCCCCGCGCTGCGGTGCCCTGCCCGCCCCCGCTCGATTCTGCAACTTCGGCAAGGAATGACTCGGGCGTGCCCGTCTGCCATTTGAGCGAGAGCCCCTGGATCACGAGGAAGACACCCGCCACAGCACCGTAAGCGCCCAGGATGCCAACCAGGATCGTGGCCGCGGTGAGAGTGCCCTTGATCTTCTCGATCCCACCGAAGGGTTCGGCGTAGTCAGAAGGGACGAGAAAGTAGGCGACGACCAGGGCCAGCGTGATGACGCCGAGGACGATCCAGTCGCGCGCCAGTGCCGAGCGTCGACGGCGACGCAAACCGGTCACGACCTCGAGGGCCCCACTCAGGACGGCCCAGCCGACGACGAGCGCAACGAGACCCGGAACGCCGCCGTGGCTGAGCACCAGCGCGAGCACACCGAAGACGAGACTCACGATGCCCTGAACCACCGCCAGGCTCCTGCTACCCGAATCGTCGAGCCACCGGCGCGATCCGAAGACGAGCACAAGACCACCGACGACGGTGGTTGCTCCGAAGACCACGAGACCGATCGACGTCGAGTGGTTGTTGACGAAGGTGATGATCATGCCCAACACCAGGAAGGGAATTGCCCGCAGGATGGGGACGGGCCAGTAGCGCGCGTCGGACGCCGCTTCAGGCTGCATGACCGTCACGTTTCTTCTTCCGGGCTGGTGGGGACAGTCAAGTTTACCCCGCGCCTCCCTGTGCCTTGGCCCGAGAACGCTCGGCTCCGAGCAGTCCCCCGGAGGCGCGAACTGCGGCTTCGACCCTCACTTCGACTTCACAGCCCCGAGCACTACGGTTGCGACATCTGAAAGGAGCACTCGCTCACAACCCACGACTGGGAAGTCGACCCCCACAGGGAGAGTCGCAATGTCTTCACTTGACTCAGCCCCCTTTTCCATTGCACCCCTAGTCCCCGGGTCCCGAACCAGTACATCCGCATCGTTACCACCGGTGCGCAATCACGCCGAGCTTCCGGCCGGTTTCCGCGCGACGACGCCCGGATCGACCGCCAAGCCGACGAGCACCTACACGAGTCTGCTTGCGCGCGTTCGCGAAGCGGGCCTGCTCAAGCGCCGCACGGGCTTCTACGTCACTGTCTTCGTGATCGTCACCGTGTGCCTTGCGGCCGCCGTCACCGGATCCGTGCTCATCGGCGACAGCTGGTTCCAGCTGCTCATCGCCGCAGGCATCGGCCTCATCTTCACCCAGTACGCCTTCCTCGCGCACGAAACCGCGCACCGCCAGGTGTTCGAGTCGGGCAAGACCAGCGATCGCGTCGGCCGGGTTCTCGCCTCCGGAGTCGTGGGCATGAGCTACTCGTGGTGGACCTCCAAGCACACCAAGCACCACGGCAACCCGAACACCATCGGTCGCGACACCGACATCGCCTTCGACACGATCTCGTTCCTCGAGACCGACGCCGTGACGCAACGCGGATTCATGCGCTGGTTCACCCAGCGCCAGGGGTACGCGTTCTTCCCCGTTCTCCTACTCGAGGGTTTCAACCTCCACCTCAACTCCTACAAGACCGTGTTCGGTCGTGGCCAGGTCGACAAGCGTTCGCTCGAAATCACCATGATCACGGTGCGCTTCGCCGTCTACCTGGGTGTCATCTTCTGGTTCCTGCCCCTCGGAATGGCATTCGCCTTCATCGGCGTGCAGTTCGCCATCTTCGGGCTCTACATGGGCTCGTCGTTCGCGCCGAACCACATCGGCATGCCGATCATCCCCGAGGGCAGCCGCGTGGACTTCCTCGCCAAGCAGGTTCTCACCTCGCGGAACATCACTGGTGGCCGCATCATGACGTACGCGATGGGCGGCCTCGATTACCAGGTCGAACACCATCTCTTCCCGAACATGGCCAGGCCCAACCTGCGCAAGGCGCGCATTCTCGTTCGCGAGCACTGCGCCGAGCAGCAGGTCCCGTACACCGAGACGACTCTGTGGGCCGCATTCGGTCTCGTCATCCGCTACCTGAACCGGGTCGGTCTCGCCGCCCGTCGTCCCTTCGACTGCCCAATGGCCACGGAGTACAGACCCCGCTGACCTGCTGACAGCATCCACGTCGTCGTGGTCTAGCGTGACAACCATGGATTACAGAACTCTCGGCAACTCCGGAGCCCTTGTGTCGGAGCTCACCCTCGGCACCATGACCTTCGGCAGTGAGGCCGACGAAGCGACCTCGCACGCCATCCTCGACACGTTCCTCGAGCACGGCGGCACTTTCATCGACACGGCCGACGTCTACTCCGGTGGCGCCTCCGAGACGATCATCGGTCACTGGCTCAAAGACCACCCGACCGAAAGCCAGCAGGTCGTCATCGCGACCAAGGGCCGCTTCCCGATGGGCACCGGACCAAACGATCTCGGCCTGTCGCGCCGGCACCTCCGCACGGCGCTCGACGCATCGCTCACTCGGCTCGGGGTGGAGCACATCGACCTTTACCAGATGCACGCGTGGGATGCCCTGACGCCCATCGACGAGACGCTGCGCTTTCTCGACGATGCCGTGAGCGCCGGCAAAATCGGCTACTACGGTTTCTCCAACTACCTCGGCTGGCAGCTGACGAAGGCCGTGCATCGGGCACGCGCGCTCGACTTCGCCCCGCCGGTCACGCTCCAGCCGCAGTACAGCCTGCTCGTGCGCGACATCGAGCACGAGATCGTGCCCGCGGCGCTCGACGCGAACATCGGCCTGCTGCCCTGGTCGCCGCTCGGCGGCGGATGGCTGACGGGCAAGTACAAGCGAGACGAGCGCCCCACCGGCGCCTCACGACTCGGTGAGAACCCGCAGCGCGGCATGGAGGCGTGGGAGGCGCGCAACCGCAGCGAGCGAACCTGGCAGGTGCTCGATGCCGTGCAGGCGACCGCGCGCGACCACAGGGTGACGGCCTCGCAGGTGGCCATCGCCTGGCTCCTCGAGCAGCCCGCCGTCACCAGCGTGATTCTCGGCGCCCGGACGGTCGAGCAGCTCGTCGACAACCTCGGTGCGGCAGAGCTCGGGCTCAGCCTGGCCGAGATCAAGGCTCTCAGCGACGCCAGCCAGCCGCGCCCGGACGAGTACCCGTACGGTCACGCCGGCGTCGCGCAGCGTCACCGGAACCACGGCGGCGGTCGCTAGCGGGCGGGGCGCCCGGGCGCCGCGAGGCTTCGCCGACCGGACATGACGTCGCGCATTTGCGCGAAGCCACACGCAATTGCGCGGCGCAACCGCCCGTTGTTCAGGTAGGCATGAATAGAATGACGCGTGCTGGACCAGGATCCCGCGATCACCCGGATCGCCTACACCGACGTCGGTCGGTCGTCGTCCCGTCTCCTCACGGCAGCGTCGAAGGCACCGACCTGGGTCGCCATCCTGGTCATCTACGGCATCTCACGGGTGTTTTCGACCCTCCTGATGTTCGTGATGTACCGCGTCGCAGCGACCCATCCCGGCTCCTACGCCGACACCTACTACGACGCGGGCATCACCAAGGGCTTCTTCGGTTTCCTCAACGTCTGGGACGGCCGGTTCTACACGAGCATCGCGCAATTCGGTTATCCGCACGTCCTGCCCGTCTCGGCGAGCGGCGCGGTACTGCCCAACAACTGGGCGTTCCTGCCCGTGTTCCCGTGGTGCGTCCGGATCCTTGCCGAGATCACCGGTTGGGACACCGGCGCTGTCGCCGCCGGCGTGGCCACGATCTTCGGCGCGCTGGCCGCCCTCATGCTGCACCGTTTTCTCCGCCTCCGCGTCGACGCACTCGGTGCAATCTGGGGCACGACCTTCTTCTGCTTCGGTGCGATGTCCTTCGTCCTCGAGGTCGGCTATGCCGAAAGCATGTTCCTCTTCTTCGTCTTCACCGGGCTGTGGGCGCTGATGACGAAACGGTACGTGCTGCTGGCGTGGTGCGGTGTCATCGGATCCTTCACAAAACCGGGCGCACTCGCCCTCGCGCTCGCCCTGCTCTTCGTGTTCGCGCACCGTCTCTGGAAGCATCCGCACGAGTTCCCCCGCGCCGAACGGGCTGCCGCGATCGTCACCGGCCTCGTGATCGCCGCCGCCGGGCTCGCCTGGCCGCTCGTGGCCGCCGCGGTCACGGGGCAGAGCGACGCCTACCTCAAGACCGAGACCGCGTGGTGGACCGAGTACATCGGTCACGTCTCGTTCGTGCCCCTGACGCCGTGGTTCCTTTTCGCGATGCACTACCTCGGGATCCTCGGCATCATCGTCGTTCTCGCCATCGTGGCGCTGTGGGTCTGGGGCATGCGCAAACCCTCGCTGCGCCGGCTCGGGCTCGAGATCCGGTCGTTCATGACCGCTTACGCGCTCTACCTCTTCGCGGTGTTCCTCCCCCAGCAGAGCCTGCCTCGGCTGATCATGCCGCTCGCACCACTCGTCGCCGTCGACAGCATCACGCACCAGAAACATCTCAGGAGGCTCGTTCTGATCTCCGGAATGTCGATGCAGTTCGTCTGCGTGGTCGCCCTCTGGCTCCTCGGACCCCCGTGACCGCCGCCTGGCCGGGAAATCTGCGGCGTTGTCGCCGGTTGCGATAGCCCGCTATCGCGCCCTCCTCCGCCTTGCGGCTCACCCGTCCGAGCAACGGTCACCACTAGCGCGCCCCCAGGAACTCCTTCGCGTAGTCGAGGTACTCCTGGCCGACGCGCCTCTGCGCCTGGTCGCGGTCGATCGTGCCGGCACGGAGGTCGATGAGGGCATCCCACCAGATGCTGCGGCCGATGGCGAAACCCGTGAACCCCGCGACGGGAGCCGCGGCGTCGAGCCAACGGTCGAGATCCTCGCGGCTGGAGTGCCGGCCGAGCACGATGCAGGTTGCCGCACGGCCGTCGCGGACGGCCAGGTCGGCCACCGCCCGGGCATCCTTCTCGACGTCCATCCCCTCGACTTTCCAGATGGCAGGGTCGGCGCCGTGATCCTGCAGGTACTCGATCACCCGCAGCGTGAGCTCCGGGCGCAGCTCGTCGTCATAGCGGTGCTGGTCGCCGTCGACCTGCGCCAGATCGGCCTCGGTCGCCGGAACGAGCAGCTCGATGATCAGCGGGCGATGGTTCTCGCGGCACCAGACGGAGAGCTGAGCCATGCGCTCGGCCTGCTTCGAGCGGGACGCGTCGTCGAACTCGGGATTGTCACGGATCAAGACCTTCGCGTGGTCGTTGTCGAAGAAGGTGCCGTGCGTCTGCCAATCGTCGTAGGCGAACTCGAACCAGTCCTTGCCGCTGGCCTCGAGCGGCATCGAAAGGTTGATCAACCCGTCCGAGCGACCTGCCAGCTCGGCGACGGCCGCCCCGTACTGCTCGTCGACAAGGATCCCCGCCTGAACTCCCGCAGGAAGCTCCGGCGCGACATCGACGAGCGCCTGGTACACCGTGAGCTTGTCCTGGCTGATGCGCGCGGCCTCGGCCGGGGTCGGCGGGGCCGTGAGTCGGTAGAGGTCGCGTTCGAGGCTGTCGCGGTGGTCCGAGGCGAGAATCAGAAGAGTCTTCGGGGTCATGCCACCGTCGTACTCGCACCGCCTCGGATCCTGCAGAACGTCCCGGATCCTGGACAATTCCTGGACGACGTTGCCAGGCTCGCGGACGACGTGGTCAACTGGGCGAGCGTGCGACGTGGGACGCCCACCAAATCTCTTCGCCGATCGGGGCACACATGAGGCAGCGTCCTCCCACCGCGCGTGGCCGCGCCATCGTCGGCCGCGCCACTGGTCTGGCCGCCATCGGTATCGTCCTCGCGCTGCTCGTGACCGCCTGCAGCGGCTCACCCACGGAGACGAAAACGCCGACCACAATCCAGAACGAGTCGAACAAGGCGGTGTTCCCGGGCGGACTGTACGTGCAGGAGCAGAGCCTCGCGGCTCGAGCCGCGACCTCGCTCGAAGCGGCTGGCAGCACCGCGGAGGCAAAGGCCGCTCGGGAGATCGCAGCGACCCCCGTCGCCATCTGGCTCGGCGACCAGTACAGCCCCACCGAGGTTGCCCAGGTCATCCGCCTGAACCTCAAGGCCGCCAAGAAGCAGGGCAAGACACCCGTCTTCGTCACCTACGCCATCCCGCACCGCGACTGCGGTGACTACTCCGCCGGCGGCTTCAAGGCCTCGGAGTACCCGGCCTGGACGAAAGCGGTCGCGGCCGCGCTCAAAGGTCACCACGCCGTCGTCATCGTCGAACCCGACGCACTCGCCATGCTCAGCAGCTGCGGCCAGGAGGCGAACACCCGGATCCCGCTGATTAAGAACGAGGTCGATGAGCTCGCCGCCGCCGGGGTCCCCGCCTACCTCGACGCGGGCAACTCTCACTGGGTCGCGCCGGACGTCATCGCGAAGCGCCTGCGAGAAGCCGGCATAGCCGAGGCGCGAGGGTTCTTCACCAACGTGGCGAGCTTCTACCCGGTCAACGAGGAGCGCGCGTTCGCCGAGAAGGTGTCGAAGCTGACCGGCGACTCGCACTACGTCATCGACGTGTCACGCAATGGTCAAGGGTGGAAGGGAACCTGGTGCAACCCGTCGGGAACCGGCCTGGGTCAGGATCCGCACGTCACACTCGGCACCACGGGCCTCGACGCCCTGCTCTGGATCAAGTCACCTGGAATCAGCGACGGCACCTGCAACGGCGGCCCGAAGGCCGGCGTGTGGTACGCCTCGTACGCGCAGCAGCTGGTCAAGCTGCGTCGGCAGTAGCCTGCGACCGGAGTGGGTTGCGTTCCGCGAGCCGCGCCTAAGCTTCTGGGGTGATCTTCCCAGCAATCGTCCTGTTCTTTGTCGCCATCGTGATCGTCGCATCCACCGTCGCGGCCGCCACCGGTCTCCTCAGGCTGAACCACGTCGTCGGCATTCGGGTGCACTGGTTCCTCTTCTCGGAGGAGGCCTGGGAGGCCGGCCATCTCGCAGCACTCCTCCCGATGACGATCGGTGGCGTGATCGCGGTCGCCGGCGGTTTCGTCTGCCTGTACCGACCAGGATCCGGTGGGGTCCTGATCGTCACGATCCTCCTGCTGATCGCCCTGATGGCATTCGGGATCCTGCGGGGTGACCGGGCTGCCCGGGCGGAAGCGGAGCGAACGGCCGGCCGGGACTGAGCCATCTGCGCGTGCGCGGCTGCGCCATCGGGTGCATGCGAGGGGCGAGGCATCCTCTTGCACTTCCGCAACTAGTCGTGCGAGAGTAGTCGCATGTCGTCGATTCGCCTGTTCATCCTCGACGCTTTCGAGCGTCAGGGTGAGATGCACGGTCACCAGCTGCGCCTCCTGGCGGAGCAGGAGCACGTGCACCGCTGGACGGACATCACCGTGGGTGCGGTCTATGGCGCGATCAAGCGACTCGCCGCCGAGGGTCTTCTCGAGGTGGTCCGCACCGAGCGCGAGGGCAACTTCCCCGAACGCCACATCTACCGCATCACCGAAGCCGGCAAAAAGAAGCGCGCCCTCCTCTTCGGCGACACGATGCACGAAGTCGTCCTGAGGCCCGATCCGTTCGACCTGGCTCTGGCGCGGCTTGATCCCAACCGTCTCGACGATCTCGAGCGTGTTCTCGACACTCGGTTGGCGGCCCTGGGCCGGCTCCTCGACGAAAGCATCGCCGCAAACGCCGAGGCGCACCCCTACTTGACCCTCTCCGAAACCCACGCTCTCAACCACCGCGAGCACCGCATCCGCGCCGAGATCGACTGGCTCGAAACCGTCCTCGCCGACCTCCCGGCCATTCTGGCCGACGAGCGCTCACGGATCGCCGCGAGCCGACTCGAAGCCTCCTGACCCACTCCACCAGAACCGCACACCCCCGCAGAACCGCTGCGGCACGAAAGGCACCACCCATGTCCAACGCGACCGCCTGGGCCCAGGCTCCCGCTCCCGCCGTTCCCAAGTCTGCGTGGCGAGCGCTGATCGTCCTGCTGATCGGGATGTTCATCGCTCTCCTCGACACGACGATCGTCAACGTCGCCCTACCGACCATCCGCACATCCCTTGATGCCAGCGAGGCGACGCTCTCGTGGATCATCTCCGGGTACGCGCTCGCCTTCGGCCTCTCGCTGATTCCGGCGGGGCGCATCGGTGACCGCCTCGGCCACAAGTGGGTCTTCTTCACCGGCATCGCGCTGTTCACCGTGTCGTCCTTCGCGTGTGGAATCGCACAGTCCGACACGCAGCTCGTGATCTTCCGCGTGGTCCAGGGCCTGGCGGGTGGCATCTTCGTGCCCGCCGTCACCGCGTTCATCCAGCTGCTCTTCCCGCCCCAGTCGCGTGGCAAGGCGTTCGCCATCATGGGCAGCGTCATCGGCGTCTCCTCAGCCCTCGGGCCCATCATCGGCGGTTTGCTCATCCAGGCATTCGGAAACGCCAACGGCTGGCGTCTCGTCTTCTACGTCAATCTCCCGATCGGGCTGGCAGCCCTGATCCTGGCGGCGTTCTTCCTCCCGAAGCGCGATCACGCGGCCCCCAGGCCCCCCGCCGGGCTGGACTGGTTCGGCGTCTTCCTCGTCTCGGCAGCACTCGTCGCCCTGCTCGTCCCCCTGATCCAGGGACAAGACGAGGGATGGCCGCTCTGGACGTATCTCACCATCGCCGGCGGCGTCGTCCTCCTGGCGTTGTTCGCCCTCTGGGAGATCCATTACACCCGACGCGGCGGCAGCGCGCTCGTTCCCCCGACGCTCTTCAAGCACCCGCAGTTCACCGGCGGCGTGATTCTCGCACTGGTCTACTTCGCCGCGTTCACGAGCATCTTCTTCACGATCTCGCTGCTCTGGCAGAGCGGCCTGGCGCACAGCGCGCTCGCCTCTGGCGCAGTCACGATCCCGTTTGCTGTCGGCAGCATCATCGGATCCTCGCAGAGCAACCGGCTCTCGCAACGCCTCGGCCGCACCGTGCTGATCCTGGGCACCGCCCTCGTCGCCATCGGGCTGATCTGGCTCTGGCTCCTGTTCCTGAGTGTCAAAGCCGCCGACCTGACCCCCTGGCTGCTGGTCGCGCCGCTTTTCATCGCGGGGATCGGCAACGGCTTCTTCATCGCACCGAACGCCCAGTTCATCGTTGCGACGGTCGACCGGAGGGACGCAGGATCCGGATCGGCCGTCATCTCGGCAATCCAGCGGGTCGGCAGCGCGGTGGGCATCGCCGTGATCGGTTCGGTGCTGTTCGGGACGCTGAGCATTGCCAAGCCCACGGCGCCGACCTCGCACACGGCCGCGGCGATCGCAGCCGTCAAGGAGCAGGCGGCCGCCAACGTCGCGACCGGCTTCACGAACGCGTCGGCTCACGCGATGCTCGTCAGCGCGATCTTCGCGGTGGTCGCGTTCGCGCTGGTCTTCGCACTGCCGAGGCGCGTCAACCAGTGGGGTGGCGGCGGATCGGCA
>JAODMX010000082.1 GCA_025464735.1 Frondihabitans sp.
CGCGTCACGGCGAAGACGCGCGAAGGCGGCATCACGCTCCTCGAACGGGAGCATCCAGAACGCGACGCTGGAGATGTCGACCGCTGTGTCGCGCGGGTGGGGCGTGCGAAACCAGGTCTTCACGCCCCGTCCTCCCACCCGACGCGCCGTCGCGTCGTTGCTCGCGACTCAGACTGCCCGAAAATTTAGCACGAGACAAGTCCCCGGCTAAATTGTCGTGATCAAGGCGCTGCTGCGAAAGCGTGAAGGCCGCCGTCCGCGATCGAGACAGCAACCGTGTGACCTACGGTGATGCCGTCGGCCTGGTGGGCGAGCATCGTCGACGGGAGCGTGACTGCGCCCACTCGCACGGTTGCGCGAATGAACTGTCCGGTGAAGTCAACGCTCTCGACGGTGCCCGTGAGGGAGTTCCTGCCGAGAGTCGCGCTGCTGTTCCCGAGGATGACGCTTTCGGACTTGACCATGACCGTAGTCAATCCCGTCTCGTCGTGCACGCGTCCGAGTTCGCGCTGCATCTCGCCCCTGATTTTGCGGTCGAGGGCACTGAGGGGCTCGTCGAGGAGAAGGACTTCGGGGTCGATGACAAGGGCGCGTGCCAGGGCGACACGCTGCTGCTGGCCACCGGACAGCTGTGACAGCTTGCGCTCCTCGTAGCCTCGAAGCCCGATGAGATGCAACCGCTCCTCGGCGCGTTCCGGAGCCTCGGCGCGGGGAACACGGCGAGCCCGGAGCCCGTACATGACGTTGGCGAGGACGTTGAGGTGCGGGAACAGGGCGTAGTTCTGGAACATGAACCCCACGCGGCGCCGTTCCACGGGTGTGTCGGAGACATCGCGGTCTCCGATCGTGACCGTCCCGGCGTCAGCGCTTTCAAGGCCGGCGATGATCCGCAGGAGGGTGGATTTTCCCGAACCCGACGATCCGAGCACGCAGCAGAAGGTGCCGTCCTCGACGGCAAGATCGAGGGGCTGAAGAACGGTCGTGCCGTTGAATGATTTCGAGACGTTCGAGACGGTGAGAGTCGCCATGCTCAGCGGGCTCCGTTCTGTGAGGTGAGGAGTTTGGCGGCGTTCCCAGTCAGTGCGTGGAGCAGAACGATCAGGACGACGGTGCTCGCGACGATGATGGTGCCGAGCGCGTTGACGTCGGGGGTAACACCGAGTCGAACCATCGAATAGATCTGCACGGGAAGCGTGGAAACACCGATCGGTGCCGTGAAGAGTTGAATCGCGAAGTTGTTGAAGCACATCACGAATACCAAGAGACCGCCGGCGACGATGACCGGCGCCATGAGCGGGACGGTGACCGTCATGAATGTCCGTACGGGTCCGGCACCGAGAGACCTCGCGGCCTCGGCGAAGCGGGGATCGAGGTCCTGCAGCCGACCACTGACGACGAGGACCACGAACGGCAGGCTCGTCACGACGGATGCCAGCACCAGAGGTATCACGGTGCTGGAGAGTCCGAGCCACGAGAACACAGCGACGAGGCCGGCCGACAGGATCAGAGCGGGGACCGTCAGAAGCGAGAGCAGGAGTGCGTTCACCGGCTGCTTCACGAGGATCGACGCTTTGGCGAGGCCGAAGGACAAGAGGGTTCCGATCACGACGGCGATGACCGTCACTTCCACCGCGAGCGTGATGCTGGTCTGCAGAGACTCGACGAGAGAGCTGTCGCCACCGGCCCCGATGCCGATCGACTCGTTCGGGATGCCGCCGTCGCTCTGGCCTGGACCGCCATCGACACCTTCTCCGCCCGCTGAGCCCGCGCGGGCCGCCGCCACCCGGCCGCCGCCGCCGCTAGACCCTCGCCGTCGGCCGCGGCGGTGGTCCTAGGACCACCGCGACAGCCGACGGCGAGGGTCTAGCGCGAGCGCAGCGCCGCTCACACCCCCGCCCGCGGCGCAACCTCGTGCCGGCTACGCGGCAGCACAACCCCGACCGCGATGAGCCAGAGCAACCCGAGGAATCGCCCGACGGGAAGGAGCGCGTCAAAACCGGGCCACAGAAGTGCGAAGAACGAGACCTCGCTTGCGACCGCGATGGCGAGGCCGACCCAGGTGAGCCAACGGGGAACGAGCCGCAGGATCAGCGACGGCACCGCGATCCCGGCGATGAGCAATCCGATGCCACCGACGAAGCCGACTCCGCCCAGCGCAAAGACGAGATCGTTGAGCAGACGCACGACTGCGGCGGATGCTCCGCCCGACGCCTGCCCCAGCGACCAGGTCAGGAGCCCAGACGTGGCCAGCAGGATCGAGGCGGTGAGCCCGCCGAAGAACGAGATCCCCGGCCCGGGCACCCGAACCCCCCGCCGCAGCAACCGCGCGTAGACGGTGGCGGCATAGATGCCGATCGGGACCGACGCGGCGAAGGTGAAGAACCCGGTGAGCGTGCCGGCAGACGCGTGCGCGGTGAAGTACGACGCCACCTCGTCAGCTGACGACGAGGGCGTCGGGTAGCCGGTCCCTGAGATCAGCAGTGGTACGACGATTGCGCACAGGGAGAGCGCCAGGCTGACCGCCGCAAGGATGCCAGCCGGAGGGCCGTCGGGCCTGCGGGCGCTCGGGCGCCTATCAGCTCGCGGCGGGGAATCGATGGGATGAGTCATGGGAGGAATTATTCACCTGCTGAATCATACTGTCAATGGAGTATTCTGGATCCATGGCCCCCCAGAAGCGTCCCGCCCGACTCGGCTTCCTGCTTTCCCAGCTCGGAGCGCACGCGGCCGATGTCTTCGCGACGCAGATCCAGGAACTCGGGATCACTCCGTCCGAAGCCGGCGTGATCCGCATCATCGGGCGAACCCCCGGCATCAGTCAGCGCGAGCTCGCCGACAGGCTCGGGACTGTCCAGAGCCGGGTCGTCGTGCTCGTCGATCGTCTCGAAAGCGCCGGGCTCGCGACTCGCGTTCGCAGCACCGTCGACCGACGAACTCAGCAGGTGGAGCTGACCGACGCCGGTCGATCGACGCAGCTCTCACTGCGCCGGGCCGCTGAAGCACAGGAGATCGCCATCACCGACGGCCTGACCGACGAACAGACGACTCAACTCTTCGACCTGCTTACGACGCTCGGCGCGCTCCGTGGCCTCGACACCGACGTCCATCCGGGCTACCGGTCATCGCACGACTACCGACACAATCGGACCTCATCGACCGCGCAAGACAGCGCGCGGCTATCGTGATCCTGACGACGGAGGACGACAGACCATGACAGACGAGACGGCAAAGGCGCTGGCAACCGACCAGGTCATCGACATCACCACGACCGGGCGAAAGTCGGGCGAGCAGCGCCGGATCGAGATCTGGTTCCACCGTCTCGACGGGCGGTACTACATCACGGGCACACCGGGCCGGCCGCGCTCCTGGTACGCGAACCTTGTCGCGCACCCCGACTTCACATTCCACTTGAAGCAGTCCGCCACGGCCGACCTTCCGGCCGCCGCACGCCCGATCACGACCCCTGAAGAACGCGAGACGGTGTTCGCCGGCCTCCTGCCGCCACTGTTCGACGGCACTGACACGCCTCGACCAGACCCTGCGGTCTGGATCGCCGACAGTCCTCTCGTCGAGGTCGTCTTCGCGAACTGAAGCCGCCGGGTGACAGCGACAGGCCGACGGTGACGCCACTAGCGGCACAGATGACGGTCGCCGTATTCGACGCGCGAGAAAATTTGCTGCGACTTACGATCGCACCGTGGAGTTCTCCGAATTTTCTTTGTTCACGCCCAGGAGAGTGCAGATCACCCTGGCCCCGGCGCAGCTGCCCGCCCGGCTGAGGATTTGCCCTGACCGTCGAAGCTGGAAGTGAGGACGTGCCCTGTGTCGACACTGACATTGACGCGGACGCGTATCCACCGGCAGGCCGACTGGGGCGTCGCACACGCCTGGCCGATCCTGATCATCTGGTCCCTGGTGTGCGCAGGAGCTCATGCCGGCCAGCACGCGTGGTCCTGGCACTTTCTCGTCACAGGGGTCCACGCTCTCTTTTCCGCCCATCCCCTTCAGCTCTATGCTCAGCATCCCGAATTGCAGATGGGGCCGCTGTCCTTCCTCGTGGGAGCCCCGTTCGTACTGCTCCTTCGGGGCGGCGTCGGCGAGGTGGCCGGAATCCTCGTTCTGGTTGCCGTGGGGCTGCTCCTGATCCGCGAGATGCGGCTGCTCGCGACACCGCCCAATCGACAGCGGCAGTGGTTCTTCGTGGCGCTGCTCATCGTGCCGGCCTGGGCGGAAATAGCCGTGCACTGGGTCCATATCGATGACGCTCTGGCGTTGCTGTCAGCGATCATCGCTCTGCGACTTATTCGGACGGGCCACCCTCTCGGCGGCGCGCTCCTGCTCGGCGTCGCCGTCGACTTCAAACCCTGGGCCGTCGGATTCGCCGCGCTCCTTCTCGTGACGCCGCGCCGACAGTGGCTTCCGCTTGGCGCCCTCTGGGTCGCGGTTGTCGCCATCGCGTGGGGGCCGTTCCTCCTGGGAGATCCGAGCACACTGGCCGCGCTTCGGTACGCCATCCCGATCGATTCGGCATCCACCCTTCACCTGATCGGTACACCGGGGCACGGCACGCCATCGTGGGACAGATATGCACAATTAATCGGAGGATTCCTTCTCGCCAGCGTGGCGGTGTGGCGCGGTCGGTGGGCGTCGGTATTCCTCTTGGTCGTCGTGATCCGGCTCCTCTTGGATCCGGCAACAAAGAACTACTACGACGCAGCCCTCGTCATCGGCGCTGGCATTGCCGACCTCGCTGCGTCGACGGCGGCAGTGCCCGTACTGACGCTGATCGCCGTCGCGCTGGTCTACATACCGTCCTACGGACTGAACGGATTCCCCGAGGAACGCGCCATCATACGCACGGTGGCACTGCTCGCGCTGGCGGCCCTCGCCTGGAGACTGCGACGCCTCCGCGACGGCTCGGTTGCTGAGGAACCCTATTTTCCGGGCGTTGCTGGCGCGCTGGGTGGAGTGGACGGCCCGATGACTCCCGCGCCCACGGAACCGGTTCCTGCGGAAGGCGGCGGCGCCGGCACCGAGTAGCTGGGAGCGACTTCCGAGGCGGGAGGCGCCGGAAAGGGTGCTCCTCCGTACGTCGCGTCGAGGGCCTGCTGGATGGGCTTGTCCATCAAGAACTTCAGTTGATACCCGTTGACCCCATTCACATACGTGTTGTAGAAGTCCGCGGGTCCGGAGTCATTTACGACCCAGGTGGCATTGGCAATCTTTGTGGTCGACGTGATCAACCAGTTCTGCACAGCGTTGTTGGTTGTACCCGTTTTC
>JAODMX010000101.1 GCA_025464735.1 Frondihabitans sp.
CGAGTCGCCGACCCGCTGGGTGAGAATCGTCTCTCCCTTCGTGCCGAGGTAGTCGAGGATCGAGTACTCCCCGCAGGTGATCGTCGTGACCGGAGGGCCGAGCTCCGCCACGGGCGACTCCGAGAACGAGCTCAGGTGGTCGACGACGAGGTACGAGATGTCCTGGCCGGTGTAGTCGGCGGCGTTGTCCAGCCAGAGGCTCGCGTTGTAGTCGGCCGAGATCTGCAGGATCTTCACCGCCGGCGATCCGTACGTCTTCAGCGCTCGCATGGTCCAGAATCGACCGACCCCGGTGAGATCGCGATTGCCGACCCAGTGCGCGAGGCAGGTCGCAGCCGCATAGGTCTGGGTCGAGGGGGCGGATTCGATGACGCGGGTTGCGGCGACGCCCACCACGGAAGCCAGGGCGACCGAGACGGCGACGAGGGCCCCCGGGATCCTGCGCCCCGGCCTGCGCAGCCGGAGCCCGGTTAGCTGCGGAATCCGTTCGACGGCGTAGGCGGCCAGAACGACCGACGCCGCAGTTGGTGCGAAGAACAGCGGCATGAGGTACCGGGTCGCGGTGGTGCCGAGCACGATGGCGACGGCCACGGTCACGAGGATCGAGGTGGCCGAGGTCGTGAGCCCGAGGGTGATGCGGGTGGGCCAGCGCCGGATGAGGGCGACCAGGGCGATGGCCAGGACTCCGGTGACGGCGACCGTGAGGAGCGTCATCTCGACGGCTCCCTGCCACGAGGACGCCGTTGAGAAGTAGTCGTCGACATAGAAGCTGATCGAGTGCATCATCCGGTCGAACCGGAAGTAATGGCCGAGCTCGATCGAGACGTACTTCTGGAGCGGGGTGCGGGCGAGATAGCCGAGCACCGAGCCACCGACGAGTGTCGCCGCCGTGACGACGAGCGGTCGGCGCGCGACGAGGCCTCGGCGGAAGAGGAGCGCGAGAGCCAGGGCTCCCGGAACGGTCGCCCAGAGTGCGAACAGCGGATTGGAGAACGTCGCCAGGGTCGCCGTGAGCACGATTCCGGCCAGGGCGGCGCGTCGTCGGCGAACGCTCGACCCGGCGACCGCTCCGATCATCAGTGCAATGGTGCCGACGAGGGCGAGCGTCGTGCCGTAGTAATAGGTCGTGGTGAGGAAGAGCGAGACCAGTTCGAGCGTGCCGCGGTGGTCGGTGTGTTCCATGAGCGAGCACACGAGGAGGACCGCAATCGGGGCGAGGGCGACGGCGATCTTCAGGCGCCGACGTGCCTGAGGCAGGACGACCCCGATGAGCCCGCGGAGGATCGCGTAGAGGGCCACCAGGATCACGATCGCGTTGACGACGAGGTCGGCGTGGACCCCGGGCACAATCGCCGCGATCGTCGTGTAGACGGGAATTTCGGGCACGAAGAACAGGACGGACGACATCGCCCACTCGAACGGCTGGCCCTCGCGGAGAGAACGCTCGACGAGGGGCATGAGCACCGAGTCGCCGCTGTAGAAGAACACTGTCGATCGGCCGCTCAGCACCAGGTGCGCCATCGCCAGGAGGGCGACGACGGTCGCGCCGAGAAAGCCGGCGAGTTCGGCGAGGACGCCCAGCGAGCGATGACGCGACGGGAGCGGGGAGGAGGGAGACGGGACGCGCGCGGTCAGGACGGCTGCGGGGGACGGGTCGATCACCTTTCGACAGTGCCTGGAGGCGCTATCCGCATTCTGGGTGTTCGGTGACGGTCCGGTAACGACTGGGTGACAGTCCGCCGTGAGCGTGCCCGGGCAGCGAAAGGCCCCGCCCGACAGAGTCAAGCGGGGCCTTCCAGTGCCGAACTACTCGGCGAGGATGTTGTAGAGCGCCTTGCGGAGCTCGTCGATCTTCTCCTTGCCGGCAGCGCGCTGCTCGGGTGAGGCGTCGAAGGCGAACTGCTTGACGACGCCGGCGAGCTTCACGGCACTGCCGATGAACTCGTCGTGGCGTGGGTCGGTGTCGGCCGCGGTGGCTTCGCTCCAGGCCGCTTCGATCTCGGTGGCGTGCTCGCCGACGTAGTCGCGGCCCGTCTCGGTGAGGTCGAAGGTCTGTTGACGGCCTTCGCCGGTGGCGGCGATGAACTCCTCGTCGACCAACTGCGAGAGCGTCGGGTAGACCGAGCCGGGGCTGGGGCGCCAGGCGTTGTCGGTACGCTCGGCGATGGCCTTCATCAGTCCGTAGCCGTTCGAGGGTGCCTCGCCGAGGAGCGAGAGGATGGCGAGGCGGATGTCGCCGCGACGAGCGCGACCGCGACCGCCGCGACCGGGGCCGCGACCGAAGTCGGAACCGAAGCCGCCGAACCCAGGGAAGCCGGGGCCGAAGCCGCCGCGCCCACCGAAGCCGGGGCCTCGGCGGAACGCCTCGAAGTCGGGGCGGCGGTCGTGGTGGCGACGAGCGCCCGAGGTGCTGCCTGCATTGTCAGAGAAAAAGTGGTTGTGTCGGGTATCCATGGGGTGGACCTTTCGTTGTGTGTGAGTTGGAGGGCGGTCCGGCTGCTGTGCCGTTCCGCTGACCGCCGGGTTCTTCCACCTCGGCGATAGCTCAAAGATATATCGTGATAGTTCGTAAGTCAAGCGATCTGTCAAAGAATTTTTCCGAGGGCCACACTGGGGGCATGGCTCCCGGCTCCTCGACCGACGTGACGGTGTCCCGTGTCGACTCCGACACGTCGTTCGGTCGCATCTCCGTGCGCGTCAGCACCATCGGTAAAGGGGGAACGCGCCCCTTCGTCCTCGTGCCAGGCATCGGGGTGGCGAGCAACTATTTCGAGCGGCTCGCGCCGAACCTCAATGAGTTCGGCCCGGTTCACGCGCTTGATCTCCCGGGGTTCGCCGGAGTGCCGCACCCGGATCGCGCCATGACCATTCGCCAGTACGCCGACCTCGTCGGGGAGGTCATCGACTCCCTCGAACTCACGGATCCGGTCGTGGTCGGCCATTCGATGGGCACGCAGGTCGTGGTCGACCTTGTCGCCCGGCGGCCGGGCCTCTCGACTGTGGTTCTGATCGGGCCGGTCATCAATCCCGACGAGAGACGCGTCGGACTTCAGGCGGTGCGCTTCCTCCAGGCGGCCGCACACGAACCGGGGCGAGTGAAGCTGCTCGCCGCCAGTGCCTACCTCTTCTGCGGGCCGAAGTGGTTCTCCCGGATCCTGCCCAAGATGATGCGCTTTCCGATCGAGCGAGCCCTCCCGCACGTCAGGGCTGACACACTCGTGATCCGCGGCGAGTTCGATGCCGTCGCGCCGCGGGAGTGGGTTCGCCGTGTCGGTGAACTGCTGCCGTCGTCGCGCCTGTGGGAGATCCCGGGGGCGGCCCATTCGGTCATGCACGCGCACGCCGAGGAAGTCGCTACCCTCTGCGTCGAACACGCCCAGCAGCCCCTCGAACACGACGAAGGCGGAGTGCTGCGCGATTTCCAGCACGCGGGCGATGTCCGAGAACGCCTGAAGCCGCCGACGCTGCGTGACTCGTTCCGCGCTGCCCGGGCTCGTCTTCTCGAGGCCTGGGGCATGGCCGTTGATGACGACGAAATCGTCGCCGAGGCGAAAACACAGCACGCCGAGGCGATGGACGACCAGGCGCCCTAGCGGTCGAGCCCGAGGAGAAGGGGGATGAGGAGACCCGCGATCCAGATCGCCACGAAGACACCGCAGGCGAAGAAGATCCACGCCGTTCGTCGGCGCCCCGGATGACCCGGCTCCGACCCCCACATCGCCGAACGCTGCACGACCGTGTGCGCTTCGAAGACGACCTTGTCGACATCGGCGTCACCGCGATCGAGCTTGCCTTCGCGATCGAGGGCCACGATCTGCTCGGCCTCGGCCAAGGTCATCCTGACGACGCTACGACGCGGACGATTCGACACCCGTCAAGCCTCCCACGCAGGCGAGCTTCCCGCACTTCCTCAGCTTGCGGGGTTGACTCCGAAGGCCCTGGCCAGGCGATCGATCTTCTGCGCCCGACCAAGCCGCGGAAGGTCGCTGCCGTCGCGGATGATGCGACCGCGGCTCTCGAAGTCGGCCAGGAAGTCGCGCGCCCAGGCCGTGTCGGATGGCGTCGGGCTGATCACCTCATTGATCACCGGCAGCTGCTCGACGTCCAGGCAGAGCTTGCCGGTGAGGCCGAGGTTGACAGCGACGGTCGATTGCTCGCGCAGGACGCCGTGGCTGGAGCCGACCGTCGGGCCGTCGATGGGGCCCGGCAGATTTCCGATGCGGGATGCGATCACGAGCCGGGAACGCGGGTAGGCCATGGCCATGTCGTCAGCGCTCGTGCCGGTGTCGCGGCGGTAGTCGCCGCTTCCGAAGGCGAGTCGGAAGGCCCCTCGCGCGCTGGCGATCGAGGGAGAGACCTCGATGCCGAGGGCGGACTCGACGAGCGCGAGGACCGCATGGTTGCTGCCGAGGCGATCGTAGGTCTCGGTGACGTGCTCCGGCGCTTCCGTCTTTGCCAGCATCACTCCGAGGAGCCCCGGGAGGCCGCGAAGCGCATCGACGTCGTCAGACCAGAACGGTGTCGAGCGATCGTTGATGCGCACCCAGGCGCTTCCGCCCGAGCTGAGCCACTTCACAACGCTCGCGCGCGCCTCGGGTTTGGCCTTCGGGTCGACCGCATCTTCGATGTCGAGCACGATCTGGTCGGCCCGTGACGAGGCCGCTGGGTCGAAGGTCTCAGGCCGAGCCGCATTCACGAGAAGCCACGACCGGGCGATCTCGGCGTCGGGGCGCGAGCGTCCTGTTGGTGCGGTTTCTGTCGTCTGGGTCATGGATCCTCGTACTCGTTCGGCGTCGATCGGTCTCTGACAAAGCTAGCGGGCCGTGAGCTGTGATGACATCGGGCTCGGCGCAGCACGGCGGGGGAGGGCCGCCCGGGACTGGTCTGGGGGTACTGTCCGCGTGAAGACCGATCACGAGGAGCGAGCATGACGGATCCGAACACGCCCCCACGGGGCGGCGAGACCCCCGGCGACGAGACCGCAGAAGCAGAGGCCGCCGTTCTCGGCGCCGACGAACCGTCGTTCCCCGCGGTCGATCCGTCCGAGGCGCACGAGCCGGTCACCGACACGGAGTCCGCTGTCGAACCCGCAGTAGAGCCTGCGGTCGAACCCGCGGTCGAACCGACCCTGGAGCCCACGCAGTCGCTGCCGGCGTTCGAGGCGCCCGACGCCTCGACGAGAGCGTTCGACGCCGTCGACGCACCCGAGAGCAGCGCGTCGCGCACCGTGCCGCCCCTTTCCCCGCCGTCGTCGTCACCCGCCACGGCGTCGACCGGGGCGCTCCCGGACGACAGTGCCCTGCGCGCGGCCGAGGCGGCCCGCTCGGGTGGGTCCCCGGATCCTGCGACCGCTGCCTACTCCGACCCGACAGGGCCGCAGTCGCCGGTCGACACCGGTGACGTCTCCGACACCCGCATCGTCGCTCCCAACGGGGCACGGTCATCGACGGCTTGGACGCCTCCGCCCGCTCCGTCCTCACCCACTGAATCTGAATACGGAACCGCCACGACGCCCACGCCCTACGCTCCGGCAGGGGCGGCGTCACCCGGTGCGCCGCCGACGAGCACGACTCCGCTGTCGAACCTCGGTGCGTCTCCGGCTGAGAGCCTCGGATTCACCGACGGGATCGCCGGCGGCGACGACGGCTTCACGCCGCAGGAACTCTCTCAGCGACGGGCGTTCCGTGACGAGATGGCGTTTAGGCAGAAGCAGGAGTTCGCCGGGATCAACTTCGGTTCCGCGTTCTTCGGGTGGCTCGCCGCCGTTGGCCTGGCCGGCATCCTCTATCTGATCGCTGGCGGTATTGCCGTGGCCTCCGGCCTGGCCAAGAAATCGGTGCTGACCGGAGGATCCGACAAGGTCACGTCGCTGGGATCGGCGTTCAGCACCCAGTCGCTTCAGATCACCGGCCTCGTCGTGTTCCTCGTCGTGCTCTTCCTGTCGTACTTCGTCGGCGGATTCGTCGCCTCGCGGATGGCGCGATTCTCCGGCCTCAAGCAGGGCCTCGCGGTCTGGCTTTGGGGCCTCGTGATGTCGATCATCGTCGCGGTCGTCATCGTCGTGATCGTCAGCCAGACCACCGACCTGTCGTCGGTGCAGTCGGCGACCTCGTCGATGTCGACCTCCGATTACACATCGGTGCCCGCCCTCATCTCGTTCGCGCTGATCGTCGTCTTGTCGATCGGCGGAGCGCTCCTGGGGGGTCTCGCAGGCCAGGGCTTCCATCGGCGCGTCGACCGCTTCGGCTTCGACGAGGTGTGAGCCTCGCTCACGAACCGAAGTACACCACGTTCGCCGGGGCGTCGAGCCCGGCGATGAGGTGCACGTAGACCTGCCAGACGTCGTCGAAGAGCACCTCACGGAAGATGTGCTGGTCGTACCACAGCACGAGGTCCGTCTCGGTGACTCCTTCGGCCAGCGGGAGATACACAACCTCGACGACTTCGTCGTCGGCGCGGCGGGTGAGTCGACGCCCAAGGCGTACGCCGGTGACGCGATCGGTGAATTCGGAGATGTCCGTGTCGCCGGTGTCGGCGACCGGACCGATCACGTCGACGACCGCGTGCGAGGCTCCTGCGGCGGGGCCTGTCACACGGGTGCCCACGTGGGCCGACACGACATGGGTGTGAGCTGACGATCCTGTCGGCAGACTCCGGTCGAGCCCCTGAGCCGCGTCTCGTACGACCCGTTCGGCGGCCTCCCGGATCCGGTCGCGGTTCGCGTGAAGGACTACGGCCACGTCACGCATCCACGTCTCGAGGCGCCGAAGCTGCTCCTCGTCGAACTTCTCGGGCAGGAACGCCTGCGATGCCGTGAAGATGCCGATCTCGGGCAGGGTCTCCCACTCCAGGAGCAGGCGGGCAAAAGTGCCGAGCCGGGGCATGAGCATGAGTCGGCTCGAGGTCGGGGTCGCCGCGAAGTGGAGTTCCGGTTCGATCAGCAGAGAATCGACGTCGACGGCCGCTCCGAAAGCCCGGTCGGGCAGCGCAAGGCCGACGGTCAGGTCGCGCCACAGCAGGGTGAAATCGGGCATCGTGCTCACCCGCGCACCAGGACGGGGAAGAGGAACAAAGCGAAGAGCAGGAAGGCAGCGCCCAAACCGAAGACGATCCAGGTGCTGCGCGGGAGCGTCGTCTGCCCTTCGGCCTCGCGACGGCTCAGTCGGCGGTGTCGCCCGTACGCCTGGACGACGATCAGCGCGACGATGGCGGCGATGAGCAGGCCGCCGAAGAGGAATTCCACGGCGTCAACTATCGCAGGCTTCGCTGCGCGGCGCGGACGGATCCGTTGAGGAAGCTGCGAAACTTCACGATTTTGACCGGAAAGTTCCGCGCAAATGGCTCGCACTTCGATATTGTGAGCGGGTGCCTCGGCTGGTTACCGAGCGCAAGACACGTCGATGAAGACGGGTTGATCGTCCTTCTCCTGATCCGAGTGGCGCGCGACCCCTCACCTTCCCGACGTCGGCATGCCCCCGGTTGTCTCTGACACCGGGGGCATGTTCGTCCTTGCCCGCTCACCAGGTGATGCGTGCGAACTCCCTGCGGAGTCGTGCTCCGCGCTCGGCATCGACGCCCGCGACCCAGCCGATCCTGCCCAGCAGGTGCGACCGGAAATCCGCATGGCCGCTGCGGTTCTGGCTCGCCGCCCCGAAGCGAGCACAGTTGTACAGGATGGCTCGCAGCAGGTCGTAGTCGTGGCGGGAGACGGTCGTGCGCTCGTTGACGACCACGCCCGTCACGGTCTGTCGAACGGAGCGGCGGCGAACGCGCGTCTTGCGCGGATTGAGCTCGTGGCCCTCGTCTCGAACGATGCGTTCGACACCGCGGGCGAAGGCGTCCACGCGGTTGGCGAACGGGCGGTCCCCACTGAAGGCGAGATCGTCGGCGTAGCGCGTGTACGTCGCCCCCGTCTTCTCGGCCCAGCCGGCGAGTCGCGAGTCGAGCCTCCGAGCGGTGAGGTTCGCGAGCGCGGGGGATGTCGGGGAGCCCTGGGGCAGGTGCGGGGAGGCCAGTGCCTGGCGCAGGCGGAATCGCTCGTCGCTCGTCCCCCCGTGTGGCATCGCTGAAAGCACACGTGCGGGTACGACGTTCGTACAGAGGCCCGTGAGCGAATAGGCGACGGGTTCCGGGTAGCCCGCCTGCCGTAGCACGCTGTAGACCCGCTTGGCGGTGACGCGGGCGAAGAAGGCGACGAGGTCGAGTGACAAGACGACGTCGTGGCCGGTATGGAGTGCCGCTCCCGTCGCCACACTGTGCCCGGCGACGAATCCGTGAGCGGCGTCGTGCAGTGGGAGCAGCGCGAGGATCTCGTCGAGGACGATCCGCTGCAGCGTCCGCAGGCGCTGCCCGGGCACCTCGAGCAGGCGGGGCGCACGACCCGGCCGCAGGCGCCACTCGTAACGATAATGGTGCAGGGCGCTTGCTGTGGCACGACGGTTCCAGTGGCCGGTGTCGGCGAACCAGTCGAGATGCGCGAGGTCGACCCCGAGGGCGCGGGCGAGATCGGGCAGAGCGTCGAGACGCAGGATCCGCGTGCTCTCCGGCCGCGCGAGCGTCGCCACGGCCACCCGGCGCTCGATCCGGACCGGCTGCCGCTTTCGTGCCCTTTCGACTGCGTCCGCGAATCCAGGAGCCCGGCCCACGAGGCCGGCCAGCTCGCGTGGCGCGTCGCGCGGCGGCCGATGATGAGTTTCGAGGACCACGTCCACGACGGAACGGAGGAACCGCCGCCGGGAGCCGAGGCAGTCGGCACCGGCGCGCCTGAGGCCAGCCGCCGTCCACTCGTCACAGGCGAGGAACGCGTCGGCGAGGGCTCCTGCGATCTCGGTGGACGAGGGTGCACCCCAATGCGGTGCGAGGTGCGAACGACTTCCGGGCGACTCGTCCGTCGGTGCGGGCGCCGGGCCGCGCGCAGCGCGGTCTGGCTCCTGCGGTGTCTGGCCCTGGTCGATCTTCGTGCCCCGGGGTAACCCCGGAGAGGACGGCACATCTCGTGTGCCGCCCGCCTCGCCCGGAAGTCGTTGTACGCCGGTCACGCTACTGCAGTGACTGGCGCTGTGGAACTGGTCGTCAGCCGCGGGGGCGGTCGAAGCGCTGACCCTCGGGCTTCGACGGGAGGATGAGCAGGACGAGCACGATGATGCCGCCGACGAACGGAATCAACGAGAGGAAGAAGAACGGACCGGCGAAGTTGCCATCGTGGAGGCGACGCCAGGTGACCGCGAGCTGGGGCACGATGATCGCGAGACCGAACAGCACCAGGATGATGGTGAACACGAAGTAGCCGGGGCCGGGGGCACCCGACGCCGATCGACCGATCCCGGCCACGATGCCGGCCAGGATGTCGAGGACGATGCCGACGATAGCGATGCCGAGGTACCACCACCAGAACTCGCTGCGGCTGGCTCGACCCGTGAAGTCGGCGTATTTGGAGAGCGCACGCCGAATGGCGGGCACAAAGGTGATGCCATAGTAAGGCGCCCAGATCGGCGGTTCGCCCTGGGGTTGCTCGGCTGGTGCCTGGTAGGCGGGAGGTGGTGGGAACGACGACATCGAAGATCTCCTTGGGATGGTTATTTTGATCGGTGACGAGCCTAGGGGAACACGATGCTTTCTCACGAGTGGTTTACAGAAAAATACTGTAGGAGGTTCCGTGCGACGAACCCGGTGAGGATGTCAGACGGTCGGAGTAGACCTGGCCCATGACAGAC
>JAODMX010000107.1 GCA_025464735.1 Frondihabitans sp.
GAGGCTGGAAGCGCAGGAGGAAACGACCGTCACCGTCGTAGAAACCGCCGACCGTCACCGGCTCGTCGCCGCGGCCGTCGCCGTCGCCGTCGAGCGAGAAGTCGGCGACGAGATCGACGTCGACGAACGGGTTGCCGTGTGAGGGCCCATCGAAGGTCAGCTCGACAGTGTCCCAGAGGTCGGCGGTCGGCGGGTGCGACAGGGAGGCCGGGGGTGTGCCGATCGGTTCGTACGAGGTGGATGGGACGATGGCCGGCGCCTCCACGCGCGGCACGACCACCCCTCGGTCAAGACTCGCCAGCTCCGACCAGAACGACTCCGCGGCGGGCGGGTCGAGCCGCCCGAACGCTCCCGTCCCGGCGATCCGTTCGAGGGAGAGGTGCCGGAGCTGCACGAGCAGTGGCGAGTTCACGACGCCGGCGAGGTAGGTCTGGACGATCCGCCGCCCTTCGGCGTGGCCGAGGACGTCGTCGAGGAGGGAGTCGCCATCGAATCCCGACACTGTGGTGGCCACGGGCCTCAGTCCTCCGAGCCCTGGTAGCGGAAGTCGGCGAACGACACGGTGCCCGCCGTCGCGAAGAGACCGATCACTCGGCCTGTGAAGGATCCAGCGGTCTCCGCGGTCAGGTAGCGCCCGTCAAGCTCAGCCAAGGTCACCGTCCGCCCAGCCGCCGACGCGGCGAGCACGATCCGGTCGGACGAAAGCATCTCGGGGCCGAAGACCGTGGCGTTCGTCGGCTGCGCGGAGATCGAGAGTTCAACCTCGCCCGGGGGTAGCTCGGCCGACCACTCCTGGGTGATGCCGGCCAGGCGCAGGCGGCCGATCACCCGATTGCCCGAGGCGATGGTCTCGACAGTGATCTCGGCGTGGTGCACCTCGTCATACCGGACGGCGATGCCTCCGATGCCCTGCGAAGCATCGATCGTCGTCGTGGCGGTTGCCGTCTGGTTGAGCTGGCGGCGGCCGATGAACGCCGGCTCGGCCGCGTCGAGGTCGGGGCCACCGTCGATGACGAGGCGACCGCCCTCCACTCGGGCGATGTCGGAGGCGTGGCGGCGAATGCCGAGCCAGTCGCCGTCGAGCGAAGCTCCTTCGCCGCCGAAGTCGAGCGAGTACTCCGTGGAACCCGGGCGCGGATCCAGGAGGACGGGCTCTGCGACGGGCCAGCCGTCCTCCCAGGTCAGCGTCGTGATGAAGGTCTCCCGGCCGAGGGCCGAGAACGCCTGTGTTCCTCCGCGCGGACGCATCCCGAGCAGCACAAGGGCCCAGCCGCCGTCAGGCGTCTCGACCAGGTCAGCGTGGCCGGTGTTCTGGATCGGTCGGTTGGTGCTGCGAGCGCTGAGGAACGGGTTGCCCGGGAAGCTCTCGAAGGGCCCCTCGGGCGACGTGCCGCGCGCGATGCTGACGCCGTGGCCGCGCTCGGTGCCCCCCTCGGCGATCAGAAGGTACCAGTACTCGTCCAGGTGGTACAGGTGCGGCGCCTCCGGAAACTTCAGGCCGGTCCCCGACCAGAGCGAGCGGGGCTCTTCCAGCGCCGTGCCCGCGTCGAGATCGACCTTCACCTGCTGGATCCCGTAGTGCGCACCGACGTTCGGCCCGGTTGTCGCGAGGCCTGAGAATGTGACGTAGGTGGTCCCGTCGTCGTCCCAGCTCAGATCGGGGTCGATCCCTTCGACCCCCGCGAGCACGGTGGCATCGCTCCACGGGCCGGCGGGGTCGGTCGCCCGATAGACCATGCAGCCGGGGCCGCCCGCGACGACAACGATCACGTAGAAGGTGCCGTCGTGAAAGCGGATCGTCGGCGCCCACACTCCGGCCAGAGTGGCGATGCCGTGCAGATCGAGCTGGGAATCGCGCTCGATCACGTTTCCGATTCGGGTCCAGTCGACGAGGTCGGTGGAGTGGTAGACGGGGATTCCCGGCAGGTACTCGAACGTGGAGGTGACGATGTAGTAGCCGTCATCCGTCTTGACGATGCTCGGGTCGGGGTTGAAACCGGGAATGAGCGGGTTCGGGTACTTCGCGGTCGACGGCTGTACGGCGTAGGCGTGCGCGACCGTCGGCTCCGTGGTGCTCATCGCACGACCTCCAGTTCGAGGGCGGACGCCAAGTCGGTGACGGACGTGCCCACGAGCAGACGGAAGACGCCGGTCTCGTAGTGCCAGCCGTCCTGCCAATTGGCGAGCAAGCGTGTGTCGATCGGCACCGTGACGGTGCTGGTCTCTCCCGCCGACACAACAACGGGCGCGAAGGCGACGAGCCAGCGGACCGGCCGGTCGATGCTGGATCCTGGGCGCTCCGCGTAGATCTGAACGACCTGCTTGCCGGGGCGGCCACCAGTGTTCGTCACCTCGACCGACACCTCGACGACATCGCCGCCGACGACGGTCGGTGTCGAAATGCGCGCCGCCGCCAGGTCGAATGTCGTGTAACCGAGCCCGTGTCCGAACGTGTAGGCCGGCGTCGTTCCTGCCTTGAGCCAGGCACGGTATCCGACGTGGATGCCCTCGTCGTAGTGCAGCTCACCGCCGGACGGCACTGTCTCGAGCACCGGCACGTCGGTCTCGACCACTGGCCAGGTCGTCGGCAGGCGCCCGCCGGGCTCACGAAGGCCCAGGAGGATGTCGGCGGTGGCATTGCCGAATTCCTGACCACCGAAATAGCCAACAAGGATCGCCGCGACGTCGTTGCGCCACGGGAGCAGCACGGGCGAGCCGGCGTTGACGACCACGACCGTCCGAGGGTTGGCCGCGGCCACGGCGCGCACGAGGTCGTCCTGGAAGCCCGGCAGCGAAAGCGATTCGCGGTCGAAGCCCTCCGACTCGACCTTGGAGTTCGTGCCGACGACGACAAGGGCCGTATCCGCCGTGGAAGCCGCCTCGACCGCTTCCGCGATCAGCTGTCCGGCGTCGGTCGCGGAGGGTTCTTCACCGAAGGTGAACGACATGGCGTTCCCCAGTGCGCCGTCGCCTGTCAGATGACCGGTGTCGTAGCTGATGACGATGTCGATCGCAACGCCCGCGGTCACCGCGATCGGAGCCGAGGCCGACGGCGGTGCCAGGAACGCGGCGCCGAGGTCGGTGCCGACCGCTTCGACCGTGGCCTGAAGCAGCGTCTCGCCGTCGACGACGACCGTGCCGGTGCCGACCGCGGCGAAGCCCAGGTTGAAGACCCCCGTCTCGAGTGGCGTGTAGCGGGTGGCGAACTCGACGGACGACGAGTCGACGATGGGTGCGTTGCCGCCGAACCAGACGAGGGCCGTGGTGAGGCGGTCCTCGACGAAGAGCGCTTCGCCCCGGGCGTCTCGGAAGGTCACCCGGAGACCCGGACCACCGGTTGCGGGGTTCGTGAGCTGTTCGCGCGGCAGTTCGGCGATGCCCTCCTGCACGATGGCACCGACCGAGTAGCTGATGTCGACGCCGGGCAGTGCCTCGCGCAGACCTTCGAGCGGCGAGACGACGTGCTCGGGCAGAACGGTGGCGCTGCCTCCGCCCTGACTTCGAGTGACCTTCGCATTGTGCCCGATGACGGCGACCGAGGTCAGCGCCGCAGCGTCCCACGGCAGTTCGCCGTCATTGCGCAGGAGCACGGATCCGGCCGCCTCGGCCTCCCGCGTGAAGGCGACACCGTCCTCGACGAGATGCGGCGACTCGGCGACGGGCGCGAACCCTTCGAGGGCTCCGATTCGCGATGCGAGGCGCAGGATCCTGAGGACCTTGCGATCGATCGCCGCTTCCGACACCTCACCCGAGGTGACGGCGTCGAGCAGCGCTTCGCCCCACGATCCGGGAGGGCCGGGCATCGCCAGATCCTGCGAGTGCTTGGCACTTTCCACGGAGCGGACGGCGGTCCAATCGCTGACGACCACGCCGTCGAAGCCCCACTCGGAGTTGAGCGGCGTCTCGAGGAGGTCGCTCTCGGTGACGGTCGTGCCGTTGACCGAGTTGTAGGAGCTCATCACAGCCCAGGCATGCGACTCGGTGATCGCCTTTTCGAAGGCAAGTAGGTAGAGCTCTCGGAGCGGTCGCTCGTCGACCACGACGTTCACGGTGAAGCGGTCGGTCTCGGAGTCGTTCGCAATGTAGTGCTTGGGGGTCGCCGCGACACCGTTGTCCTGCAGGCCGTCGACGTAGGCCGCGGCAAGTTCTGCAGTCAGCACAGGGTCCTCGGAGAACGCTTCGAAATGACGTCCGCCTCGAGGAGACCGATGAAGGTTGATGGTCGGGCCGAGAACGATGTCGACACCCTTGCGGCGCGCCTCAACGGCGGCCGCCGCGCCGTACCGGACAGCCATCGAAGGATCCCACGACGACGAGAGCGCCGTGACCGAAGGGAGGTTGAGGGAGGGGCTGCGCTCGTCCCAGACCTCGCCGCGCACACCAGACGGGCCGTCGGAGAAGACCATCCGTCGCAGGCCGATCTTCTCGATCGGCCACGTGGTCCAGAAGTCCTTGCCGGTGAGCAACTGGACCTTTTCCTCGAGGGTGAGCTGCGAGAGGAGTCGGACGAGACGCTCGTCGGTGGACGCCAGGGTGTCGGTCATGATGCCGCCGTTTCGTGGGTGGAGGTGGAAAGGATCCGGACGTCCCAGGGACCGAGGGCGAGTTCGCTCCCGAGAGGGGCGCCGGAGAGGAGGTCAGTGACGCCGACCGCGCCGGTCGGGACACTCACGGTGACTTCGTCGGCCGACCAGTTGTGGACGAACAGCACGCGGAGGCCGGTGCTTCGTGCGCTGGACGATGTGACACGGACGCTCGGCGGCAGGTCGCCCCAGGACGCGGTCGGCTCCGGCACGAGCCACCGGAAGAGCGATTCCGAGAACGCCTGATTCGGAAGGCCGCCGACAACCGTGAGCCGGCCGTCTCCGACGGCACGCGACGTGACCGCTGACCACCGACCGAAGTGGGGGTGGTCGTAGGCGACGAGGGTGTCAGCGGTGACGGGAGTGAGGCCATCGAGCCAGTCGACCACCTCGGATCCTGCGCTCAGCGGGATCAGCGTGGAGGTGACAGCAACGGGCGACTCGAGGTTCGCGAACTCGTCGAACCAGACGCCGGCGGCGTCGGTCAGGCGGGCCGGCTTGACCTCGAGTCGAGCTCGGGCTTCGAGGTCGGCGTACGCGGAGCGCGGTCCGAGCACGAGGTGACCTCCGGCGCGGGCGTAGTCGGCGAGCCAGTCGAGGTGCTCGTCGGAGGCGATGTAGAAGCCCGCGACGACCAGCACCGAGTGCTCCGCGGCGGAGTCGGCCGGCGTCTCGGCGAAGACCTGCTGGCGTCGGACGACGCGGACCTGCAGGCCGGCATCGAACGCGCCCCGCTCGAAAGCCGACTCGATTCGCCGATAGGCGTCGCGGTCGAAGTAGGTCGCCGGCGAGGGGAAGGGCGACTGTGCGGCGAGCGCGAACTTGCTGTCCGAGTCGAACAGGATCGCGACGTCGGCGTCCGGCGTCGTCGTGGCCACGGTCTCGCCGACGGCGGTGAACTCGGCGCCGAGAGTCGCGAGTTCCCGATACACGCGGCCGGGCTGCCGGCTGTGCGGCAGGACACCGCCCCAGTAGGTCTCGGCGCCGAAATGGAGCGTCTGCCACTGCCAGTACTCGATCATCCGGGCGCCGCGCGAGACGAGAGCCCAGGCGGCCTGACGCCACTGACCGTCGTAGACCGACTGGTTGAAGTTCGAGAAACCGATCGACGACGCGTTCGTCTCAGTGACGAGGAAAGGCGCCTGCTTCGACGACCACATCAGATCGGCGAGCTGATAGACCGCCCAGACCCCTTTCACGATCCAGGTGTCGGAGCGCGGCTCCCGGCCCGGGT
>JAODMX010000132.1 GCA_025464735.1 Frondihabitans sp.
CGGGGTCGTTCACCTGGTCGCTGGCGGCATCGAGGCCGGGTTCGAGATCCCCTCGGCGAAGATCGCAGTGCTCGGCGAGACCGACTTCTACGGCCGGTCGGCGGGGTACGAGTCGCGCCAGGTCAGAAAGCTGGCGTCGCGACGCAAGAACGTCGTCGACCCGCTCCAGTTGAAGGCGGGCGACATTGTTGTGCACTCGACGCACGGCATCGGGCGATTCCTCGAGCTCACGAGTCGCGAGGTGTCGACAGGCGGTCGCAACCCCGTTAAGCACAGCCGCGAGTATCTTGTGCTCGAGTACGCCGCGTCGAAACGCGGCCAGGCGGGCGATCGCCTCTACGTACCGACCGACCAGCTTGATCTCCTCAGTCGCTACGTCGGCGGCGAAGCTCCCAAGCTCTCGAAGATGGGCGGCAGCGACTGGTCCCAGGCGAAGGGCAAGGCCCGCCGGGCCGTCCGCGACATCGCCGTCGAACTCGTCAAGCTCTACTCGGCCCGGATGGCGTCGAAGGGGTACGCGTTCAGCCCCGACACCCCGTGGCAGCGTGAGCTCGAAGAGGCCTTCCCGTTCGCCGAGACGCCCGACCAACTCACGACCATCGACGAGATCAAGGCCGACATGGAACGGCCCATCCCGATGGACCGCCTTATTTCAGGCGACGTCGGGTACGGCAAGACCGAGGTGGCCATTCGGGCCGCGTTCAAAGCCGTGCAAGACGGCAAGCAGGTTGCGATGCTCGTGCCGACGACACTGCTGGTGAAGCAGCACATCGAGACCTTCTCCGAGCGATTCGCCGGGTTCCCGGTGCACCTTCGGGCGCTCAGCCGATTCCAGTCGGCCAAGGAGTCGAAAGAGACGATCGCGGGGCTCGCCGACGGCACGGTCGATGTCGTGATCGGCACCCACCGGATCCTGACCGACGGTCTCGTCTTCAAAGACCTGGGGCTTGTGATCATCGACGAAGAGCAACGGTTCGGAGTCGAGCACAAAGACCAGCTGAAGAAGCTCAAGACCAACGTCGACATCCTCGCCATGAGCGCCACGCCGATCCCGCGCACGCTCGAGATGGCCGTGACCGGAATCCGAGAGATGTCGACGCTGGCGACGCCTCCCGAAGACCGACACCCGATCCTCACCTTCGTGGGGCCGAACAGCGAACGCCAGATCGGTGCTGCGATCCGGCGAGAACTCCTGCGTGAGGGGCAGGTCTTCTTCGTGCACAACCGGGTCTCGTCGATCAACCGCATCGCGGCGCAGATCGCCGAGCTCGTTCCGGAGGCCCGGATCGCCATCGCGCACGGGCAAATGCCCGAATCGGCTCTCGAGCAGGTGATGGTCGACTTCTGGGAGCGACGGTTCGACGTACTCGTCTCGACCACGATCATCGAGACCGGGCTCGACATCGCGAATGCCAACACCCTCATCATCGACCGTGCCGACAAGTACGGCCTTTCGCAGCTGCACCAGCTGCGTGGGCGGGTAGGGCGCGGCCGCGAGCGGGGGTACGCCTACTTCCTCTACGACGCCGACAAGCCGCTCAGCGAGACGGCCCAAGACCGCCTCGAGACCATCGCCGCGAACAACGAGCTCGGCGCCGGCATGCAGGTGGCCCTGAAAGACCTCGAGATCAGAGGAGCCGGCAACCTCCTCGGGGGCGAGCAATCCGGGCACATCGCCGGGGTGGGTTTCGACCTCTACCTGCGCATGATCGGCGAGGCCGTCAACGCCTTCCGCGGCGATGTCGCCGAGGGGCAGACCGAGTTGCGGCTCGAGCTCCCCGTCGATGCTCACATTCCCGACGAGTACGTCGAGAGTGAGAGGCTGCGGCTCGAGGCCTACCAGAAGCTCTCGACGGCGTCGTCACCGGCGTCCTCCGAGGGGCAGATCACCCAGGTGCTCGAAGAACTCACCGACCGCTACGGGGAGCCGCCCGAGCAGGTCCTTGCGTTGATCGAGGTCTCTCGCCTCCGCCGAATGGCGCAGAAGACCGGTCTCAGCGAGGTCGTCGCGATGGGTACCAACCTCCGAGTCGCCGCGCAGGAGCTTCCCGACAGCGTGCAGCTGCGGCTGCAGCGGCTTTTCCCGGGGGCCCGGTACTTCGCCGCGACGAAGTCGGTCTCCGTGCCGCTGCCGCGGAAGAACGGCGAGCCGGTAGCCGATTCCGAGTTGATCGCCTGGGTCGAGCAGCTCCTCACGGCTGTGTACGGTGCCGAGGTGCCGCAGTCGTCGGCCGACTCGGCCGACTCGGCCGCGTCGGCCTAGGGGCTCCGGCTCCGGCTAGACCCTCGCCATCGGCTGTCGCGGTGGTCCTAGGCCTGGTGCGCAGGCCGACCGTGAGGGTTTAGCCGAGGTCAGCGGTGCGCGGCGCTGGCTCGCGCGAGCGTCTGACGGCGCTTGAGTCGACTCACGAGCACAGCCGCCACGACAAGCGAGATGCCTGACCCGACGAGCACAGCGAGGGTCCCTTCATCGACGATCTCGGCGGAGTTCTTGAAGGCGAGCTCGTTCATCAGCAGCGACACTGTGAATCCGATTCCGCCCAGCATGGCGACGGTGACAAGTTCGAAGAAGCTCAGAACCTGGCTGCGCCGTGCAGGATCCGGGTCGCGGAACGCCCGCGACGCAAGCGTGCCGGCAACGGTGATGCCGAGCAGTTTGCCGACGGGAAGAGCGACAACGACAGCCCAGAAAACGGGGCTGAGCTGACCGAGACCCACGCTCGGGACGGCGACCGCGGCGGCGGCAAACGCGAAGATCGGGAGAACGATGCCGTTGGTCACCGGTTCAAGGGCGTGAACGGCCTTGCGTGCCGGGCCGAGCGGAAGGACGAGCCCGACCGCGACCGCGGCGATGGTGGCGTGCACGCCGGAGCGGTAGACGAGGTACCAGGTGACGACAGCGAGAACGACGACCAGTGCTACAGCCAGGGCGCCCGTCAGACCCTTTCGGCGGCCGAGCAGACGACCGGCGACGAACGTGGCGACGACGGCCACGACGCCCAACCCGAGGAAGGTGAGGTTGCTTCCGTGCGTGAAGAAGATCGCGATGATCAGGATCGCGATGAGGTCGTCGAGCACGGCCAGGGCAAGCAGGAAGACCCGGATCCGGCCGGGGAGAGCCGTGCCGAAGACAGCCAACACCCCGAGAGCGAAGGCGATGTCGGTGGCGGTCGGAATCGGCCAGCCCTCTCCGTACCCGGAACCGAGCGTGAGAAGCGCGTACACGACCGCGGGCACTGCGACTCCGCCGATCGCGGCGATGGCGGGCACGATCGCCTTCTTGACCGAGTTCAGCTCACCCTTGATCAGCTCGTGCTTCAGATCGACCGCCACGACGAAGAAGAAGAGCGCCAGAAGGCCATCCGAGATCCAGTGCCCGACCGAGAGATTGAGGCCGATCGCGGGGAGATCGAGGTGATGGTTCTTGAGGTCGAGGAGACCGGGGCCGGTGGGCAGATTGGCCAGCAGCAGGCCCAGGATGGCGGCCCCCAGAAGCAGACCGGCGGATGCGCGTTCGGAGCGGAAGAGACTCATACAGAAACCATTTCGGGAGATCGACGACGAAGCGTCGACCAGACTTCCCGACTCACCATGATTGATCCTATCGTGGACGACGTGACGACGATCAGCGCGAGCGAAGCCCTCCAAGCCCTGCAGGCGACGGTCGACGAACTCCTCGACCCTCCCGGCTGCGAGTGGAATCGTGCGCAGACGCACCGCACTCTCGTCACCTACCTCGTCGAGGAGACCTTCGAGCTCGTCGAAGCCATCGAGGAGGGCTCGGCCGACGACCTCCGGGAGGAACTCGGCGACGTCCTCTACCAGATCGTCCTTCACTCCGGCATCTCCGACCGTGCCGGGGAGGGATTCGCCCTGGCCGACGTGATCCTCGAGGTCGACGAGAAGACCCGCCGACGGCATCCGCATGTCTTCGGCACCGACACGGCCCACGACGTCGACGACATCGTTCGGCTGTGGTCCCTCGCCAAGGCGCGAGAGAAGGCCGACCGTCAGAGCCGCTACGACGGCGTTGCGCTCGGGCTGCCCGCCCTGGCGCGAGCGCAGAAGATCGAGGCCCGGCGCCGGGGGAGCGATTCGGGCGAGGGTGTCTCATCGACCGGTCGCGCAGGATCCGAATCGCCGGCCTTCGACGTCGCGTCGGAGGTCGAGTGGGGGCGCGCACTGCTCGCCGAGGTGGACGCGGCGACGGCCCGCGGGTGGGACGCCGAGCGTGCCCTTCGCACCGCCGTTCGCGAGCGCGAGGGTCGGCTGAGGGCCGAGGAAATGCGTGAGGGCGGCGCTGCACGCTGACGAGGCCGGGGACGGCGGGGCCCCTACAACCCGAATGCAGGGAA
>JAODMX010000118.1 GCA_025464735.1 Frondihabitans sp.
CTCGGGCAGGATTTCCGTGCACAGGCCACGGCCGTCGCAGAGGGTCCAGTCGATGTGCAGTTGCAGTTCGGCGCTCATACCTCCACCTCGCAGCCACCGTGGAGGTGGGCGGTCACATCGTCCGCGAAGACCGTGAGAGCCGAGAGCACCAGACGGGCGGTGCCGTCGGGGTGGTGGCAGGAGCCACGGCCCGCGACGAGCGCGGCCAACCGGGCCACCTCGTCGGGCAACCACGGCTCGCGCTCACGGCGGGCGAGCCGCCCCAGCACGTCGGCCAGCCGCGGCAACCCGTTGGCGCAGGGTCCGCACTGCTTGGCCGACTGCGCTGCCAGATAGGTCGCGATCTCCGCCGATGCCTCAAGACCGCAGCGGTCACGGCCGAGGGCCATCAGGATGCCCGCCCCGGGGGCAGCACCGAAGGGCTCGAGGGCGGACCGCGACAGGGCGATATCGAGACTGCCACCCGGCACCCACGCGCCGTGGTAGCCGCCGACGAGCACGGCCCGAAGCTTGGCAGGATGGGCGCCTGCCGCCACCAGCGGGTCGCGAAGCGGACCCCCGCACGCCACCTCGTAGACGCGCGGTTCTGTGAGATCGCCGCTGACGGTCACAAGACGAGTTCCAGGTTCGTCGACCGAGCCGACGGTACGGAACCACGTCGACCCGAACCTCGCCAGGAGAGCGATGTGGGCGAGAGTCTCGACGTTCTGCACGAGCGTCGGACGACCGCCGAGACCAGTCTCGGTGAGGCGCTCCCGGTGGTCGCGCGGCAGCGCCGGTCCACCTCCGACGGCGTTCACCACCGCCGACGCCTCACCCGACAGGAAGGTGTCGGGAGCGGTGATGAAACGCACCCTCGTCGGATCCTGCCGTTCGTTCACGGCCCGCTCGACGGCCGCCACGGAGGGCGCCGTTGCATACACGATGACATCGCTCGCGCGCACCGTGGCCGCGACCAGGAGCAGTCCGTCGAGGACCAGGTGCGGCGATGTGCGGAGCAGAGTCTCGTCTTTTCGACTGAGCGGCTCGCCCTCGGCGCCGTTGGCGATGACGACCGCCTCGGTGCGCCCGCGGCGGCCCATGCGTGCGTTTACAGAGGTGCTCGCGGCCAGAAGCTTGCGCCAGGTCGGAAAGGCGGCGCCACCCCTGCCCGCCAAGCCCGACGTTTCGAGCTCGGCAATCAGGTGGCCCTCGTCGAAGGCGCCCGGCATGTCGCCGAAGACCGCCCGGTGCGACTCGAGATCGGGCCCTGCCGCGGCGAAGAGACGGCGGGATCCGGTGGGGCCGGCGACGCTGGTCGAGATGGGACGGGTCGTGGTCATGAGATCTCCCCGAGACGGACACTGCTGAACTCGACATGACGGGTGGAGAGCCGCCAGCCCACCGCTCCGAGAACGGCGACCACTGAGACGGCGGCCAGGATCAAGAACCAGCCCTCGGTTCCGTTCGTCCCGTTTCCGATGGCGTGGGCCAGAGCAACAGGCCAGAGGGCGTAGGTCGCCCAGTGGACGGCACGGAAGACACGGCGACCGAGCCGGTGCCGCAGCAGGCTCGTCACCACGACGACGACCACGAGGTCGAACGCAACGGTTCCGAGACCCTGCCAGAACGGACGATAGCTACCGAAGAACGGCACGACGGTGTCGAGAAGCGTGAGCTGCGCGTAGGGGTCGAGGAACAGGGTCCCCATGTGGATCAGGAGAAAAAGAGTCGCGGCGAGAGACACGTTCCGGTGCACCAGGGTGACGGAGAATCGCGGGAGCCCGGGCAGGGGGCGCCCGGACCGCGTGATGACGCCAAGCACGATGGAGGCGGTGAAGAGGACGAGCGCGGTGACACCCGTCCCGCGGCCGATGGCCCAGAGAGCTGTATCCACGTCAGCCGGCCTGTCGCCACTCGTGCTGACCGACGACCTCGTCGGGCCAGCCGTTCACATGGATCACGTTGCCGTGCGTGTCGACCAGACGCGCCGGGCTCCCCTGGAGCGACAACCAGTCGACGGCTCGACGGCCGCGAACGATCGCCGCCGTCGACAGGACGTTTGCGCGGTAGCAGTTCTCCGCCGCCACCGTCGCGCTCCGCCACACGGGAGGCACGGAGAGGCCGAGCCGCGGGTCGAGGATGTGGTGCAGCTGACGGCCGTCGTGCTGCCACCGCCTCTTCTGGGTCGACGACGTCGCGACACCGCAGCCGTCGGCCAGCCGGATGTTCGAGACCGGGTCGTGCGGCAGATCCTGCACGCGCACCGTCCAGCCCTCCTCGCCCCGGGACGGCCCAGCGGTGGCGATGTCGCCGCCGAGGCTGACCAGCACGCCGCAGTGGACCTCGTTGGCGATCGCGGTCGCGCAGAGGTCGGCGGCAATCGCCTTGGCGGTGGCTCCGAGGTCGAGTCGCAGATCGTCCGGCACCGTCAGGATCCGGCCCTCAAGGCCCACCCGAGTCCAGCCGGGGTCGCGCGGGACGGCCACCGACAACGAGAACGAGGCCTCGTCACCGTGTTGCGGGTGAGGCAGCATCTGGATGTCACGGTCGTAGCCGAGCCCATCCAAGACGCCACCGAGAGTCGGGTCGACATCCCCGTCGGTGTCACGCGCAGCCAAGAGGGAGCGCTCCACAAGTGCCGCGAGCATGTCGCTCACCGGCACCCCCTGGCTCGCGCGCCCGCCGA